>DASUQY010000291.1:0-3526 GCA_036280315.1 Actinomycetota bacterium | reverse complement strand
CGCAGCATCGAGATCTTCTCCTGGCTCATCTTGTCGGGCATGACGAAGATGCAGCGGTAGCCGCGCGCAGCCGCCGCGATCGCGAGGCCGACGCCGGTGTTGCCGGAGGTCGGCTCGACGATCGTCCCGCCGGGCCGCAGCTTCCCCTCCCGCTCGGCTGCCTCGATCATCGCCAACCCGATCCGGTCCTTGTTCGACCCGCCGGGGTTCAGGTACTCGAGCTTCGCGAGCAGCGTCGGCGCGACGTCGCGGGAGATCCGGTCGAGCCGGACGATCGGCGTCCCGCCGACGAGGTCGAGCAGAGTGGGGTACTTGCGGGCCATCGGCGCGTTAGCCTATCGGTCAGGTCAGGCGCCAGAAGTCGCCGGTAAGCCCCAGCTCGTCGAGGATCGCCTGTGACTCGACCGGCGTCCGCGGGCGCCAGTCTCGCTCGAGCCGCGTCCGCCACCAGCGTTGCGCGAGCTCGTTCAGCGTGGTCGCGGTCATGCTCGCGCCCGGCTCCCAGCCGTTCCGATCGAGCCAGCGCTCGAGGTGCTCCTCCGACCGGAGGAAGACCATCGTGCTTCAGGTGAAGCCGATGTCCTCCCACCAACACCGCGCCGGGACGACAAAGTGGACGAGCAGGTCGGCGCCGCGCACGAGCTCGCCGCCGCGCACCTCGAGCTCGAGCTCCTCACCGCAGTCGGGGCACGCCGAGCGGACGAAGCCGTTCACCTGCAGGGCAGCGGGAATCCCGAGCGCGTCCCACGCGCAGTTCGCGAACCAGGAGCGGTCTCCGGCCTCGACGCGGTGCGGCGTCTCGACAGCGGAGAACGGGTTCAGCATCCGGATCTCGGTCGAGCCGGGAAAAAGCACGAGCGCGTGGGCGTCGTGGAGGCGCCGGTAGGCGTCCGCGACGTCGTCCGGCGCGAAGTCGAGGATACGCGCGGTCTCCGACGGCGTCGGCGCGTTGCCCGTCCGGACGAAGGACGAATAGATCTCGTTCCGAATACGCAGGTCAGGCTCGTGCACGCGAGCGAGTATCCCTTCAAGGAGATGCGATGAATTTCGGTGTACGCACCATCCTGCTACTGGTCGCCGTCGTCCTGTTCGTGCTCGGCATCTTCATGGACGTGGACAACTTCGACGAGATGCTGTTCCTCGGACTCGCCGCGTTCGCGGGTGCGTTCCTCAGCGATGCGCTCGGCTACGCCGACCGCACCTTCGGCGGCACACGCGATAACAACCCGAACACGTAGCGGCTAATGGCGGAAATGCCGGCGCCCGGTGAACACCATCGCGGCGCCGGCCTTTTCGACGGTTTCGATCACGTCGAGGTCGCGCTTCGAGCCGCCCGGCTGGAGGAACGCGTCGACGCCGGCGTCGAGTGCGAGTTGAGGGCCGTCGGGGAAGGGGAAGAACGCGTCCGATGCGAGTGAGGCGCCGGTGAGCGAGTGGCCGTGCTCGCTCGCCTTCTCGAGCGCGATCCGGACGGCGTCGACCCGGCTCATCTGCCCGGCTCCGATCCCGATCGTCTGCAAGTCCTTGGCGACCACGATCGCGTTCGAGGCGACGTGCTTGCAGACGCGGGCGGCGAACAGGAGGTCACCCCACTGGGCCTCGGTCGGCTCGCCGGTCGCGACTTCCATCCCCTAGCGATCCTCGACGTCCCAGTCGCGATCCTGGACGAGCAGGCCGCCGAGGACGCGCTTGTAGTCGCGTTCCCAGGCCTCGGCGGCGCGGCGCTCGGTGTCGTTGAGAATCCGGATCGACTGCTTGCGGACAAGTGCGTCGAGTGCGACCTCGTCGTAGCCGGGTGCGAACAGCACCTCGACGAACTGCTCCGCGAGCTTCTCGCCGAGTGCGGCGCTGACCGCGCGGTTGAGGACGACGACACCGCCGTAGGCGGAGACGGGATCGGCGGCGAGCGCGACCTCGTACGCCTCCTCGATCGACGCCCCGACCGCGACGCCGCACGGGTTCGCGTGCTTGACGATCACGCAGGCAGGCAGCGCGAACTCGCGCACGAGCAGCCGCGCCGCGTCGAGGTCGTTGAGGTTGTTGAAGGAGAGCTCGCGGCCGTGCAGCTGCTCGACGCGCGCGAGCAGGTGCGTGCGCACGCCGCGCTCGGCGTAGTAGGCCGCACCCTGATGTGGGTTCTCGCCGTAGGCGAGGTCGAGGTGCTTCTCGAACACGGGCGTGAAGACCGGCGGGAACGATTCGCGTCCCGCGAACCACGACGCGATCGCCGCCTCGTACGCGGCGGAGGTCGCGAACGCGGTCGCGGCCAGCCGGCGGCGCGTCTCGTGTGAGAGCTCGCCCGAGTCGCGCAGCTCGGCGAGCACGGGCTCGTAGTCGACAGGGCGGCAGACCGGGGCGACATCGGCGAAGTTCTTCGCTGCGCCGCGCAGCATCGACGGGCCGCCGATGTCGATCATCTCGACCGCCTCCTCCTCGCGGACGCCGTGCTCACGCGCGACCTGCTCGAACGGGTACAGGTTGACGCAGACGAGGTCGAACAGCTCGATCCCGTGCTCGGCGAGCGCGGTCAGGTCGGTCTCGACCTCGCGGCGGGCAAGGATGCCGGCGTGGATGTGCGGGTGGAGCGTCTTGACCCGGCCGCCGAGCATCTCGGGGAAGTGGGTCAGCTCCTCGACGGTCGTCACGGGCAGGCCGAGCTCGCGGATCGAGTCGGCGGTGCCCCCGCTTGCGACGAGCTCCCAGTCAAGCGACGCGAGCCCCTTCGCCAGGGTGTCGAGCCCCGTCTTGTCGAACACCGAGATCAGCGCACGCAGAGTTCTCTCACCACCTCGGGGAGGATGCGGTGCTCGACCGCGTGAATCCGCTCGATGAGCGTGTCGGCCGGATGCACGGGCACCGGCTCTTGGCGGATCACGCTGCCGGAATCAAGGCCCTCGTCGACGTAGTGGATCGTCACACCGGTTTCCTCGACGCCGGCAGCGAGCGCATCGTCGATCGCCCGCGCGCCCGGGAACTCGGGCAGCAGCGAGGGGTGGACGTTGACGATCCGCTCGGGGAAACGCTCGAGAAAGTGGCGCGTCAGCAGGTGCATGTAGCCGGCGCAGACGACGAAGCGCACGCCCTGCTCTTGGAGCCAGTTGGCCATGATCGTGTCGCGTTGATCCCGGTCGGCGAACTGCGCCAGCGGAAACGCCGCCGCAGCGACGCCCGCCGCCCCCGCCCGTTCCAGCGCCCTCACCCCTGAGTGGCTCGAGGCGACCGCGCACACCGGCAGCTCGGCGTCGAGCAGTGCCTGCAGGTTCGAGCCCTCCCCGCTGACGAGTACGCCAATCATGCTGCGACGATCCTTCCGATGACCAGGTCGGGGCCGGGCTCCGGGACGACGGCGCAGTAGCCGATCCCGAGATTGAACACCCGTCGCGCTTCGGCTTCGTCGACGTGGCGGCCGAGCCACTCGAAGACGGGCGGCCGTTCCCAGGCATCCCAGTCGAGCTCGGCCCGTAACCCTTCGGGGACGACGCGGCCGAGATTGCCTTCGATTCCGCCCCCCGTCACGTGGGCGAAC
>DASUQY010000290.1:0-3682 GCA_036280315.1 Actinomycetota bacterium | reverse complement strand
TCGGCCGCGAACACCTCACGCAGCTGGTCGCCGAGGCGCTGGATCATCGCGTCGAGCTCGAGCTGTTCGGCGAGCGCCTGGCCGACGTTGTTCACGATCGCGAGCTCGGCGGCGCGCTGTCGCGTCTCCTCGAACAGGCGTGCGTTGTCCAGCGCGACACTCAGGCTTCCGGCGAGCGTGGTGAGTAGGCTGACGTCCGCCTCGCTGAACGCGTGCTCGCGGTCCATGTTCTGCAGGGTGATCCGGCCGATCGCGCGGCCGCCGACATTCAGCGGGACGTAGACGGCCGACAGCGGATCGCCGCCTTCGCCCCAGTTCGGCGCGGGACCGAGCTCATTGGCACGCTCCGTGAATCGTTCGTTGATCACGAGCGTCTCTCCGGTGTCGAGGACCCACTTGGTCGGGCCCCCCTCGATCGACATCGGCTCGGTCGTGTACCGAGCGCCCTTCTCGAACGCGTAGGGGTTGTCGAGGAGACCGGTATCACGGTCGACGATGCCGATGGCCACCACTTGCGCGTCGAAGATGTCGCGGATGCGGTCGCCGACGAGGTCGTACATCGTCTGCATCTCGAGGTTCTCGGCGAGCCCTCGTTGCACGTCGTTGATCAGTGCCAGCTCGGCGTTGCGCTGCCGCGTTTCCTCGAAGAGCCGGGCGTTCTCGAGCGCGACGGAGAGGCTACCCGCGAGGGTCGTGAGCAGCCGCACATCGTCGTCGGTGAAGGCGTGTTCGCGGTCGATGTTCTGGAGCGAGATCCGCCCGATCGCCTCGCCGCCGACGACGAGCGGGACGAACAGCGCCGACTTCACCGACGCACCCTGGATGACCGCAGAGCCGAACTCGAGCGCCCGCTCATCCGCGTCTTCGTTGATCAGGAGCGGCTCACGGGTCTCCATCACGTGCCCGCCGAATCCGGCGATCGGTCCCGGCTCGTCGGGGAAGCGTTCGCCCTTCTCGATCGTGTACGGGAAGTGCAGGAGTCCGTCCTCCCGGTCCAGGATCCCGATGTCGACGACCTGCGCGTCGAAGATCTCTTGGATCCGGTCGCCTACGAGCTCATACATCGACTGCATGTCGAGGTTCCGAGCTAGTCCCTGCTGGACGTCGGTGATGAGTGCGAGTTCCGCGTTTCTCTGCTTCGCCTCCTCGAAGAGCCGGGCGTTCTCGAGCGCAACGGAGAGGCTGCCGGCGAGCGTCGTCAGGAGCCGGACGTCCGCCTCGCTGAAGGCGTGTTCGCGATCGATGTTCTGGAGCGAGATGACGCCCGTCGCTGTACCGCCGACCACGAGCGGGACCCAGACTGCAGACTTCGGGGGCTCCCCTTGGATGGTCGCGCCTCCGAGCTCGACCACGTGTTCCCCGATCCGCTCGTTGATCAGCAGCGGTTCGCGGGTCTCCAGCACATGGGAAGCGGGTCCGGGGCCGATATCGATCGGTAGATCCGGAAGCCGTACCCCTCGTTCGAGCGTGTACGGATAGTGGATCTGGTTCGCTTCCCGATCGACGATCCCGATGTCGACGACCTGTGCATCGAAGATCTCCTGGATCCGGTCGCCGACGAGCTCATACATCGACTGCATGTCGAGGTTCTGGGCGAGTCCGCGTTGCACGTCGTTGATCAAGGCGAGCTCGGCGTTGCGCTGGCGCGTCTCCTCGAACAGCCGGGCGTTCTCGAGCGCGACGCTGAGGCTCCTGGCGAGCGTCGTGAGCAGCCGGACGTCGGCGTCGCTGAACGCGTGCTCGCGATCGACGTTCTGGAGCGAGATAACACCGGTCGCGCGACCGCCCACGACGAGCGGGACGAACACGGACGATCTCGCGGGCTCGCCGGCGATCACCGGCGGCTGACCCAGCTCGACCGCCCTAGCATGCGTCGCCTCGTCCTGGACGACCGGTTCGCGCGACTCAAGCGCCATCTGGCGGTAGCCCAAGACCCCCATAGGCTCGTCCGGGAATCGGACGCCCTTCTCGATCGCGTACGGGAAGCGGATGCGCCCCTCGGCCTCGTCGAGGATCCCGATGTCCACGACCTGGGCGTCGAAGATCCCCTGGAGGCGGTCGCCGACCAGGTCGTACATCGACTGCATATCGAGGTTCCGAGCGAGTCCCTCCTGCACGTCGTTGATCAGGGCGAGCTCGGCGTTGCGCTGCCGCGTCTCGTCGATCGCCTGCGCGCGGGCAAGGGCCTGGGCGATGTGTTGCCCGACGAACGTCAGGATCTCGACGTCGCTCGGCTGGTAGTGCTGCCCTTCCTCGTAGGTCTGGACGACCAGGACCCCGAGCGTCCGGTCTTCGAACCGCAGGGGGATGCCGAGCCAGTCCTCCCCTCTGACTCCCACATGCTCGATCTCGCCCCGAGCGATGAGGTCGTCGTAATCAGTCCCCCGCAACAGCACGGGCTCCCCCCGACGCAGTGCGTAGGCCGTGACCCCGCGCGCCTGTCCGGTCCCCATCGGCTCCCAGACGTTCGGATCGGGCACGTCTTTGTCGACCTCGTCGGCGTAGTACGGCCAATTGATCGTCCGCCGTCCCTCGTCGTAGAGGGCGATGTAGAAGTTGTTCGCGTACATCAACCCGCCGACGATGGCGTGAATGCGCGCGTAGAAGTCCTGCATATCCTCGGCGGTGCTCGCCGTCTCGGCGATCCGATACAGCGCGTCCTGGATCTTCGTCGCGCGCTCCGTCTCGTCCACCGTGGTCATGCCGGCGCCTCGACGTCGAGTGCCCAGAGGTCGATCTTGCCGGTCCGGCCGCGGATCTCGAACTCCCCGAGCGCGACGGCATCATCCGGCACCTCAGTGAGCGCATCCTTCGTCCGATCGGAGAACAGCACCGCGTGCTCGAGCTCCTTCGTCATCGACTCGATCCGCGCCGCGGTGTTCGTCGTGTCGCCGATCACCGCGTAGTCGAGGCGTCGCGGCGAGCCGACGCTCGCCGACAGCACCGGGCCCGAGTTGATCCCGATCCCCATCCGGAGCGGCTCGGCCACGCCCGACGCGCCGAGCCACGCGTTGAACGTCGCGAGCTGCTCGCCCGCCATCGCGCGCGCGGCCGCGAGCGCGAGATCCGCGTGGTCCTCGTTCGCGACCGGGGCGCCGAATGCCGCCATGATGCCGTCTCCCATGTAGTCGACGAGCGTCCCGCCGTGATCGAGGACCGCGTCGGTCATCAGCGTGAGATACGTGTTGATCGCCTCGACGACCTCGTCGATCGGACGGCCCTCCGCGAACGTCGTGAAGCCGCGAAGATCCCCGAACAGCACCGTGCCCGTCAGCTGCTCCGGGCGGATCCGCGCGTCCCCGTCGGTCCGGGCGAGCATGTCGTCGACGACCGGTTCGGGAAGGAAGCGCATGAAGAGGTCGCGGACGCGATCGCGTTCGAGCTCGTGGAGCGCCTTCCGGTCGAGCCCCGCGTTGATGCGCGCGCGCAGGATCGCCGCGTCGAACGGCTTCGGCAGGAAGTCGTCGGCGCCGATCTCGAGGCAGCGGACGACGCTCTCGGTGTCGTCGAGGCCGGAGATCATGATGACGGGCAGGTGCACGGTCGCGTCGTCGGACTTGATGCGTTCGAGCACCTCGAACCCGTCGATCCCCGGCATCTCGATGTCGAGCAGGACGACGTCGGGCGGTTCCTCCTTGATCGCCCGCAGGGCCTCGTCGCCGTCGGTGGCCGCCGTGGTCCG
>DASUQY010000289.1:0-4429 GCA_036280315.1 Actinomycetota bacterium | reverse complement strand
GGCTTCTCGACGAAGTCGGAGATCCGCCGGTTCTCGTCGGCGAGCATCACGCCGTACTTCTCGGCCACCTCGTCCGGCTCGCGTGTCATCGCGGCGATCGTGGCGATGGCGTCGGTCTCCTGGTGCGCCTGCAGCATCGGCGCCAGGTCGAAGTCGATGATCGAGTCAGTTGGGAATACGAGTGCGGGACCGTTGATGTCCCAGTAGTCGATCATCCGGAGGGTGGAGTCGGCGCTCCCCGTCGACAGCGCGTCGTACTTGACCGGTGAGTACTTCACGTCGACGCCGAACCCCTCGCCGTAGCCGATCATCACCTTGATCTGGTAGCGGTTCTCCTTTCCATGGGCGATCACGTAGTAGTCCTTGATCCCTTCGCTCGACAGGATCTGGATCACCCAACGGATCAGTCGTCGGCCGAGGAACGACATCGCGGCCTTGGAACGAAGGTACCCGGGGGCCTTGAGGGTGAGCGGCCGGGCTCGGAGGCCTTGCCCGCCCGCCAGGCCGATACCAACGACGTCGGACACTCCGGGCATGTGCCTTGGATGATAGCCGGGCGAGTTTCGCAACAGGAAATCGGACGAGCGAGAAGGGGGGACCCACGTGCAGCCGTGGAGTCGCGACTACGCAGGACGTTTCCATCAATTCGAGCTCGACAGCGAGGCGCTCAAGGGGAACGTGCTCGGCGATCCGCCCGTTCGACCACTGTGGGTGTACACGCCGCCCGGCTACGACGACGATCCAGAGCGCCGGTATGGATGCGTCTACGTGATCCAGGGCCTGACCGGACAGCTCGACATGTGGAACAACCGCGAGGCGTTCCGTCCGAGCTACCCGGAGATGATCGACGAGTTGTTCGCGACGAACGGCGCACCGCACGTGATCGTCGTGCTCGTCGACTGCTGGACCTCGCTCGGCGGGAGCCAGTTCCTGAACTCGCCCGGCACCGGTCGGTACCAGGACTACCTGTGCGACGAGGTCGTCGCGGATGTCGACGATCGCTTCCGAACCATCGCCGACCGCGACCACCGCGGGATCCAGGGGAAGTCGAGCGGCGGATACGGTGCGCTCGTCGTTCCGATGATGCGGCCGGACGTGTTCGGTGCGCTCGCGTCGCACGCTGGCGACGCCCTGTTCGAGGCGTGCTACCTGCCCGAGTTCCGCGAGACCGCTCGGATCCTCCGCGATGAGTACGACGGCTCGTACGAGCGTTTCTGGCAGGACGTGCGGTCCCGGCCGTTCGGAACGAAGCCGTACGACGGCGCGCTGCTGAACGACTGGTGCATGGCCGCGTGCTACTCGGCCGAGGCCGACGGTTCGGTGACGCTGCCGTTCGACGTCGCGACGGGCCGGCTCATCCCGGAGGTGTGGGAACGCTGGCTGGCGCTCGATCCCGTCCGGATGGTGCCGCTATACACGGATGCGCTTCGCTCGATGCGAGCGATCTGGCTCGACGCCGGGAAGAAGGACGAGTACTACCTGGACAACGGCGCCGTCGCCGTCTCGAAGGAGCTCGACGCGATCGGGGTCTCCCATTCGTTCGAGCTGTTCGATGCGGGGCACATGTCGATCCAATATCGGTACCCGCGGTCGTTGGCGTTCCTGGCGGAAGCGCTCGCGGCCTGACCACGTCGCCGGCAAGGGATCCGGCGAGCCCTGCCGCGGACGAGGGCCGTCTCAGGCCCGTACCCGCGCGTGCCGATGCTCTGTGGGACCATCGATCGGACGCCAACGAGGAGGAATCGATGAGCCAGCACACGCCGACGAACCCAAGCGTTCCGTCGCCGGAACCGGAGACGGCGTCGTGGTCGATGCCCGCGCCTCCCGAGCAGCCGGTGCCGCGCCGGCGCCGGACGGGACTCATCGCAGGGTCCATCGTGGCCGTGCTCGCGCTCGGGGTTGCCGCGTTCGCGCTCGTGTCGACGCAAGGCGGCGAGTCGGCGAACGCAAAGCCTCTGGCGCTCTCGTTCACCCAGGGCCAGACCGCGACGTACGCGATCCACATGACGATGGACGGCCAGATGTCGTCCGAACTGTTCGGCCAGATGCCATTGCAGATGGACATGAGCCAGGTGCAGACGTGGACCGTACGCTCGATCGACAGTGACGGCGTCGCGACGATCGAGGTCACGACCTCCGAGCTATCTGGGGTCGTGAACAACGCCCCGCTGCCGGCGACCGCGGTTCCGCCCATCGAGATCGAGGTCGCGCCGGACGGCCGCGTCATCTCCGCCGGCGGGCTCGCGCTCGGCGGTGCCGGTCAGACCCAGGGCTTCGGGTTCCCGGGCTCCAGCCAGCTCACGCCGATCCTGCCCGACGAGGGCGACCGTGTCGCGCCCGGCGACTCCTGGGAGAAGGAGTTCTCCCAGGAGTTCCCGTTCGGCGAGGGGACGATCGAGTACACGGCGTCGAGCACCTACCAGCGGAACGAGGACGTGAACGGCCGGCAGGCGGCCGTCATCGTCACCGAGCTGACCGTACCGATGGACTTCACGCTGCGGTTCGACGAGCTGATCTCCGCCCTTGGCGAGGACGCGCTGGCGGGCGCGGGTCCGGCAGAGATCGGGGCGATCAGGGACGCGACGGTCTCGTACGGCGGGCAGGGCGAGTTCAGCCAGACGAGCTACGTGGACCTCGACGCGAAGGAGATGCTCCGGACCACAGGCGCCGGCGACTTCGAGATCTCGATGACGTTCGAGGGCATCCCCGGGTTCTCCGGCGGGATCGACTTCTCCGGCAGCTTCACGCAATCGGTCGAGCGGCGCTGATCGGAGGGATGGTCGCCGGTTAGATCCCGGCGCCAGCCCGGCCCTCGAGCACGACCACGCCGTCGCCGTCGACGACGCGCACGAGCGTGTAGCCCGTCAGGTCGCGGTTCGCGAACTGGCGGAACACCTCGGCGTGACCTTCCGCGTCGAGCTCGTCGATGTGGCCGCCACGAACCACCTCACCCGCGCCGTTCTCGAACTCGACGCGGTACGGGAGTCGATCGGTGTCGCGAGGGTCGAGGCCGTTCACGATCACGAGCGAGAAGTCGAGAATCCTGGGAGAGAGAAGTTGCAACGCCATCCCGCCGCCTAGTCCGTCCTCGGTCGGCGTCAGACGACCGAGGCGGGTCTGGCGGTTCAGATCCTCCTCGGGAACGAGCGGGTTGGCCAGGATCGTTTGGAACGCTTCGAGCGCTTGCGTGCGTTGGCGATTCGCCTCCGCGGCGCGTTGCTCGAACTCGCCGGCGCGGTCCGCCATGACCGCGCCCCAGCCGAGGCTCCCCAGTGCGATGGCGGCGGCGAGGGCGGAGGCGGCTGCGGCGCGGGCGCGCCGTGGTTTCCGCGGGGCGCCCGCGGCGCCCTTCACATCACGAACCACGCGCTCCCGGAGCGCATCGGGAAGATCGGCCGGAGGCAGGGCGAACGCGACCGTCGCCGCCGCGTCGCCTAGCTCACCCGCCTCCTTGCGGCACCCGGCGCACCAACGCAGGTGACGTTCGACCTCCTGGCGATCGCGAGCGGGAAGGACGCCCACCGCGAGCTCCGGAAGGAGCTCCCGGACCTCGAGACAGGTCACGGCCGCTCCTTGTCGTGATTCGCGCGGCGCACTTTGATCAGCGCCGTTCGCAATCGCGTCTTCACCGTTCCGAGGGGGATCCCATCAGCCTCAGCGATCTCGCGCGCCGTGAGCCCGCCGAAGTACGCGCGCGCGAGCAATTGCTTCTCGGCGATCGACAGACACGCAAGCGCTCGGATCGCGGCATCGCGCTCCATGAGCGGCTCATCCTCACCAGGCGTCGGCAGCTCCGGAACTTCGTCAACCAGAACGAGGTGCGGACGGGTTACGCCGGTCTCCCTACGGAGCCGGTCGACCGCGAGGTTGTGGGCGATCGTCATGAGCCACGTCGAAAGGCGCCCGCGCGTCGGGTCGAACCGGGCGGCTTTGCGCCACGCCGCCAGGAAGACGTCCTGGGTGAGCTCCTCGGCCGCTTCTGCGCTTCCGAGCAGGCGGAGTCCGAGCGTGTAGATGGGGCGCGCGTACCGCGCATAGAGCTGTCGCACCGCGTCGTCGTTCCCCGCAAGGAGCCCCTCCACCAACTGCTGCTCCTCGCGCGCGAGGAGCGGTCCTTCGGGCCGTCCGGCCACTCGTCTCCTCCGGGTATACGGACTGGCGGTCGCCGCGAGCTTGGGCGCGCGCTCATCATCCCACGCCGGTGCGATGATGCGGCTGTGAGAACGCTTCGGCGTGCGTTCGCTATCGCATGCCTTGCCGCAGCAGCCGGTTCGTTCGTCGCCGCGCCGGCCGGCGCGCAACAGGAGCTCCGCGGCTCGATCCTCCAGCTCCAGCTCCGCGGCGTCGTCGACCCGTTCGTCGCGGACTACATCGAGGACGCGATCGGCGACGCCGAGGAAGAGAGTGCCGCCGCCGTCCTCATCACGAT
>DASUQY010000288.1:0-9344 GCA_036280315.1 Actinomycetota bacterium | reverse complement strand
TGGCTCCGTACCTCAAATGGCAGTACCGGCCGTGGATCGGCTTCCAGTGGCTGTTCTTCCGGAAAGGACCCGGCGCAACCAACCACTTCGAGGGCGGCGGGTTCGTCCGCGGCAACGACGACGTCGCGTATCCGAACCTGATGTTCCACTTTCTGCCGATCGCGGTGCGCTACGACGGCTCGGCGCCGGCCGGCGGCCACGGATACCAGGTGCACGTGGGGCCGATGTATGCCGACACGCGCGGCTCGGTGAAGATCAAAAGTGCCGATCCTCGGGTGCATCCGGCCCTTCGCTTCAACTACCTGTCGACGCCGAGCGACCGGCGCGAATGGACCGAGGCCGTGCGCGTGGCCCGACACATCCTGAACCAGCCGGCGATGGATCCGTTCAATGGTGGCGAGGTGTCTCCCGGCCCGTCGGTTGAGACCGACGAGCAGATCCTCGCTTGGGTGGCGCGCGACGCCGAAACGGCGCTCCATCCGTCCTGCACCTGCCGGATGGGAACCGACGAGATGGCCGTGGTCGACCCGCAGACGATGAAGGTCCGCGGCCTCGAAGGGCTACGCGTTGTCGACGCCTCGGTGATGCCGTTCGTGACGAACGGGAACATCTACGCGCCGGTGATGATGATCGCCGAGAAGGCCGCCGACCTCATCCTCGGGAACGCTCTGCTCCCCGCCGAGCACGTGGAGTTCTATCGGCACCGGCCGGTCACGCGCCCAGCAACAGCAGGCCCGCGATGACCATGGCCACCCCGACGTAGTGATTGATGGCCGGACGCTCGTCGAGCAGCGCGATGCCGCCGAACACGGGGATCAACGGGTAGGTCGCCGACACCGCCGTGACGATCGAGACGAGCCCCACCTCGGAGCCGCGCGAGTAGGAGATCGTCCCGGCCAGATCCGCAACGCCAAGCAGCGCGCACAAGGCGACCGCTCGTGTCGAGAGTCTTCCGCGGAGCGCCGGCCGCACTACCGCGATCGCCACGACGGCCGCGATGACGAACAGGAGTGCCGTGGACGTTCGCACGAGCCACAACGAGGTGAGCCACCCCACCCGCTTGGCGGACCAGGCGACGGCGTACGCCGCGGTTCCGAACAGGACCGTGGACGCGAGAGCCCACGGTAATGCCGCAGCGCGGACCCGCGTTCCCGTCCGCAGCGATCGCACGTCGGCAGAGGTCACGACGGCGCCGCCGATCGTGACGGCGGCGCCGGCGATCTCGACCGAGCCGAGCGTCTCGTCGAGGAAGATCACCGCGAGCAGAACCGGGATGACCGCGTACGACGCCAGAAGCGGTGAGACGAGAGCGATCGGGCCGAGCTCGAGAGCTCGGTACAGCGTCACGTAGGCCACCGCGGTCACCGCGGCGATCGGAAGCAACCAGCCTGCGACCTCGTCGAGTCTGTCGAGATCGTGCCCCGACGCGAGTACCACCACGCTGATGGCAACGGCGGCCGCGACCTGCGAGAGCAAGACCGTGGCCGCGACGCCGACCCTTCGCCCCGAGAACGCTGCGAACAGATCGGCGATACCCCAGAAGATCGCCGCGCCGAGGCCATAGATCACGTGTCGCCGCGGTACCGAGCGTCTCGCCAGGCGATCGCGGCCTTGAGCCCCTGGTCCTGGGTGATCCTGCGGAACTCCTTACGCATCGGCAGGTTGGCAGTCTCGATGTCGACGTCGATCTCGACGTTCGCCTCCATCGCGTCGCGGAACCCGGCGACCTCCCACACGCGGTTCACCGCCCGCTTCGTCGCCGCGACCACGTGGGGTTCGTTCATGGCAACCTGGTCGGCGAGCTCCAGCGTCGCCTCGTCCAGCCGATCGCGCGGGACCACCCGGTTGACCATCCCGAGCCGCAGCGCCTCGGACGCCGGCACGCGATCCTCCCCGGTGAACAGCAGCTCCTTCGCCCCGCGCACGCCGATCACCCACGGCAGGAACATGGACACGACGCCCGAGCCGAACCGCACATCGACGTACCCGAAGAACGCGTCGTCGGCGGCGACGGCCAGGTCGCACGCGAGCATCAGGTCGGTTCCGCCGGCGAGGCAGTACGAGTGGATGCTCGCGATGACCGGTTTGGGATGATCGAAGATCCTCATCATCCGATCGTTGTCGCGTTTCAGGACCGTCAGCCACGTGCGCGCATCCATCGGCTCGCCGGACGCGTCCTCGTTGAGGTCGTAGCCGGAGCAGAACGCGCGTCCGGAACCGCGGATCACCACGACGTGAACGCCGTCATCGCTCGCCGCCGCGTCGAGCGCCGATTCGAGCGCATCGAGGAGCTCCTCGTTCAGCGCGTTGAGCGATCGCGGCCGATTCAGCGTGAGGCGCCGAACCGGCCCGACGTCCTCTGAGAGCAGCACGACGTCATCGATCACGGCCCGATGATATTGCCTTTGAACGGCGCTTCAGCCAGCGCGCTCGCCGCGCGATCGGGAGGAGCGCCGTCGTGCACGACAGGGACGCCGGAACAGGCGCTTGGGTTGCGCGTGAGGTCGCTCTGTGCTACTCACAGTGTTGTACAGCCGTACAAACCGCAGGAGCGAGCCATGCTGCATCCGCGTGAGCCCCGCCGGTCGATCAGCCGTCGAGACTTCCTCCGCCGTTCCGTCGGCGCCGCGGCCGCCTTTCCGTCGGCGGCCGCGATCCTGGCCGCCTGCTCGAAGCCGGGGACGACCGGAGGGGCCACCGGCAGCACGAGCGGCGAGCGCGTCCTGGCGCGCCCCGACAATCCGGTCACGCTGGCGATGACGCGCGACCCCATCGCGGCGGACACGCCGCTCGAGGCGGGTCCGCTGCGCGTCTACAACTGGGACGCGTACATGTACAAGAAGGTCCTGAAGGCCTTCGAGGACGAGTTCGACGTCTCGATCGAGGTGACCACGTTCAACAACATGGAGGAGGGGATCCAAAAGCTCGTCGCCGGACAGGTTCAGGCAGATGTCTTCTTCCCCACCACCGACTACGTCGCCCGCCTGGCCGAGCGCGACATGCTCCAACCCCTCAACCACGAGCTGATCCCCAACCTAGAAGCGAACTACTGGCCGACGTTCTCCGATCCCGGTCCCTGGTACGACCGTGAGTGGCGGTACACGGTCCCCTACGTCATCTACACCACGGGTGTCTCGTATCGACGCGATCGGATCCCCGACTCGGACGCCGACGCCGCCGGCTACGACCTGTTCTTCGATCCGCGCGTTCGAGACGCCGTGAGCTACTACGACTCGTACCGGGACGCGCTCGGCATGATGTTGCTCAGGAACGGTCATACGGACGCGAACACCGACGACGCAGCCGCGATCGAACAGGCCAAGGACGACATCCTGCAGATGATCAACGAGAACGGAGCGCGGCTCACCATAAACGGGACCTACGCCCGCCTTCCCGAGGGCGAGTTCACCGTCTCGCAGGCGTGGTCCGGAGACATCGTCGGCGCCAAGTGGTACCTGCCGAGGGACACCGGCGAGGATGTGCTCGGCTACTGGTACCCGGCGGACAACCGAGGCCTGATCGGGAACGACACGATCACCATCCCGAGCGCGGCGGAGAGCCCACGCCTCGCGCACGAGTTCCTGAACTTCTTCCTCGACGAGCATTGGTCCTTCGTGAACTTCTCCCAGTGGAACGGCTACCAGCCACCGCTGAACTCGATCGTTCCCGAGCGACTGGTAGACGAAGGCGTCGTCCCCGAATCGCTGTCGCGGGCCGTGCTCGGCGAGGAGAACTTCACGATGGGATACATCCAGGGCGAGCTCTCCGCGGATGCGGACGCGCTCTGGCTCGACGCGTGGAGCGAGATCCAGGCTGGTGGCTAGCGGCGCGGAGGACGCGCCGGCGCGGTCCGGGCGCGCGGGCGCCGACGGTTCAAGAACGTCCGGAGCGTGGTTCCCCAAGTCGTACTGGCCGTCGTTCACCCTTCCAGCATCGATCTGGCTCGCGGTCTTCTTCGTCTTGCCGTTCTACGTGGTTCTCTCGGTGGCATTCGGGACCGTGGATCCGCTGTTCCGAACGCCGCTGCCCGTGTATCAGCCGTGGTGGTGGAGCTTCGCCACGTTCTCAGAGACGTTGCAGAAGTTCGTCGGCGGCGACCCGATCTACCTCGACCCGCTGATTCGAACGATCCTCTACGTCGTCGCCGCCAGCGCGATCTGCCTCGTCGTCGGGTACGCCGTCGCCTACTACACGGCGCGTCACGCGGGAAGGTATCGCGGGCTGATCCTGGTCCTGCTGATCTCACCGTTCTGGATCAGCTACCTCATGCGTATCTATTCGTGGCAAAGCCTTCTGCAACCGGACGGCTACATCAACGACATCGCCGGCATCTTCGGCGTCGTGCCGATCGACTGGCTCGCCGGGAAGCCGGTGACAGTCATCCTCGGCCTCGTCTACGGCTACATCCCGTTCATGATCCTGCCGTTGTTCGGGTTCCTCGACCGGATCGACGTGAGCGTTCTCGAAGCCGGACGTGATCTCGGCGCGGGAGCGCTCGAGACGTTCCGCCGGATCACACTCCCGCTATCGAAGCCCGGCATCCTCGCAGGCGTGGTGATCGTCTCATTACCGATGTTCGGCGACTACTACACCAATAACCTGCTCGGCAGCCAACGAACGTCGATGTACGGCAACCTCATCGACAACGCGGTCGGTCAGGCAGGACAGCAGCCCGAGGCCGGCTCGCTCGTCCTGATCCTCATCGCCATCGTCATGATCCCGATGCTCTACTACCTCCACTCCACGCGGCGGGCGACGGAGGCCTCGTGAGCGACGTCACGCTCGCGCGCGAAAGCCGCATCGACGTTCCCGCCACGTCCGTCTCCGCGTGGCGACGGAACCCGTGGCGGAAGCCGAGGTTCCTCCAGGCGATCACGGCCGGATATCTCATCTGGTCGATCGCGCCGGTCGTGATCGCCATCGTCTTCTCGTTCAACTCGGGGCGGTCGCGCAGCACGTGGCAGGGGTTCTCGTTCCGATGGTGGTACCAGGACCCGTTCGACTCGCTCTGGAACGACCTGGCGCTGCGATCCGCCATGTTCCAAACGCTCCGGCTGTCCCTGCTCACGGTCCTTCTCGCCGTTCCCCTCGGCACGGCGTTCGCCATCGGCATCGATCGGTGGCGCGGGCGGCCGGCCTCCACCGCGAACTTCTTCATGTTGTTCTCGTTCGTCATCCCGGAGATCATCCTGGGAACGTCGCTGTTCCTGTTGTTCACGAACCTGCTCCGTAACGCGGTCAGCCTGGGAACCACGGCACAGGTGATCGGCCTCGTCACGTTCCAGCTGTCGTATCCGGTGATCATCGTTCGCGCGCGCCTTCTCTCGATCGGCCCGGAGTACGAGGACGCCGCGATGGACCTCGGCGCGCCGCCGTTGCAGGCGCTCCGCAGAGTGCTCCTGCCGCTCCTCGGCCCGGCGATCCTCGCCAGCGCCGCGCTGGTTTTCGCCGACTCCGTCGACAACTTCGTGACGGTTCGGTACCTGTCCGGACAGGCCCCGACCGAGCCGCTGTCGGTGAAGATCTATTCGGCGGCGCGTTCCTCACCGACGCCCGCCGTGAATGCCGCGGCCACGGTCATGCTGGTCACGACGCTCGTCGTGATCGTGCTGGCGTGGCTCGCGTACCGCCGGATCACGACGATCCGGGGCGAGGAGCCGTCTGCCGCCGGCCTCGCCGAGCTGTAGCCCTCTCCCGAGGCGCTACGCCGCTGGCGATCCCTCGAACTGCGCAGCCGGGCGTCCGTTGTCGACCAGCACCCGAAGCGCGTCTGGCGGCAGGTGCACCGTGACCGGATGTCCCTGCGCGTACGGAATGCCGTCGCCCTGGTTCTGCACCCACGCTTGCAGCGTCGGTCCCGACGCGAGGTGGACGATGACCTGCATCGTCGAACCGACGTAGACGACGCGCTCGACCATGCCGGGGATGCGGTTCTCGCCCGTGGCGCCGCTCTCTTCCAGCCGGACGCGTTCGGGACGGATCACGACCTTCACGTCGCCACGCGCGTCCGTGTCGCCGTGCGCGGCGACGAGCTCGAAGTCCCCGAGCTGGATCCTGCAGCGGCCGTCGCCATCGACTCCCTCGGCGTCGGCGTCCATCAGGTTCGACACGCCGAGGAAGTCCGCCACGTACGCGGTCGACGGCTCCTCGTACACCTCCGACGGCGTTCCGATCTGCTCCACGCGCCCGTTGCTCATCACGGCGAGCCGGTCCGACATGGTGAGCGCCTCCTCCTGGTCGTGCGTCACGTAGATGAACGTGATGCCGACCTCTTCCTGGAGCGCCTTGAGCTCGATCTGGAGCGCCTTGCGGAGCTTGGCGTCGAGCGCGCCCAGCGGTTCGTCGAGCAGCAGCACCGACGGGTTCAGGACCAGAGCGCGAGCGAGCGCGACACGCTGCTGCTGACCGCCGGACAGCTGTGACGGTCGCCGGCGTTCGAGCCCCTGAAGCCGAACCAGCTCGAGCGAATCGGAGACCCGCTTCTTCGCCTCCTGCTTGGAGATCTCCTTGTACCGGAGCCCGAACCCGACGTTGTCGGCCACCGACAGGTGCGGGAACAGCGCGTAGCTCTGGAACACCGTGTTGACGTTCCGCTTGTGAGGCGGAGTCTGCACCATGTCGACGCCGTCGAGCAGGATCTGCCCCTCGTCGGGTCGCTCGAACCCCGCGATCAACCGGAGCGTCGTCGTCTTGCCACAACCGGACGGGCCGAGCAGCGAGAAGAACTCGCCGGGCGGCATGTCCAGGTTTATGCCCGCGACCGCCGTGACGTCGGCGAACCGCTTCACGAGATCGACGAGAACGACCTCACCACCCCCGGCCATGCCGGGACGATACACGACGCTCGCCGCGCCTTGCCGCGAGGATCAGGCGAGGTTCACGTAGACGGACTTCTTCTCGAGGAAGTCCTCGAGACCCTCCTTGCCGAGCTCGCGGCCGATGCCCGACTGCTTATAGCCGCCCCACGGCATCTCGGTCGGCGCCGGCTGCGAGTCGTTGATCCACACGATGCCGGCGCGAAGGGCCTGCGCGGTCCGCAACGCCTTCTTGATGTCGGTCGTCCACACGGCGGCGGCGAGCCCGTACTCAGTGTCGTTCGCGTGCCGCACGACGTCGTCGACGTCCTGGAACGGGATCACCGACATCACCGGACCGAAGATCTCCTCGCGAGCGATCGTTGCGGAGTTGTCGACGTCGGCGAAGACCGTCGGAGCCACGAAGTAGCCGTTGGCGAGCCGCCGGTCATCCGGCAGCGAGCCCTGGCCCGCGAGCTTGGCCTCCGAGGTCCCGATCTCGATGTACCGCGAGACGCGGTCCCTCTGCTCCAGCGAGATCAGCGGCCCCATCGTCGTCTCCTCGTCGAGGCCGTCACCGAGGCGGATCGTCTTCGCTCGGTCGACGAATGCGTTCACCGCGTCGTCGTAAACGGAACGATCCACGAACACTCGGGTGCCCGCCGAGCAGATCTCGCCCTGGTTCCAGAACACCCCGTTGCTGGTTCCCTCGAACGCCGACGGCAGATCCGAATCGGCGAACACGATGTTCGGCGACTTGCCGCCGAGCTCGAGTGTCACGCGCTTCAGCGTTTCGGCGCCCGAGCGCATGATGATCTTGCCGACCTCCTTCGAGCCGGTGAAACAGATCTTGTCCACGCCTGGATGTTCGACGAGCGAGGCGCCGGCAGTCTCGCCGAACCCGGTGAGCACGTGGAACACGCCGGTCGGAAGCCCCGCCTCCTCGAGGATCTTCGGGAGCTCGAGGCACGTCAGCGGCGTCTGCTCCGGGGGCTTGAGGACGAACGTGCACCCGGCAGCCAACCCCGCCGCGAGCTTCTGCGTCGCCATCATCATCGGGTAGTTCCACGGCGTGATGCCGGCAGCAACGCCAACGGGTTCCTTCCACACCATGAACATGCGGTCGGCGTCGAGGTGCTGGGCGTCGCCGTCGATCTTCGTTGCCCAGCCGCCGTAGTACTCGAACATGAAGGCGACCTCGCCGATGTCCTCGCGGCCGTCCTCGATCGGCTTGCCGGTGTCCAGCGATTCCATCCGCGCGAGCCGCTCGAGCTCGCGACTGACGATCTCGCCGGCGCGCAGGAGGATCCGGCCGCGCTCCCGGCTCGGTGTCCCGGGCCACCACTCGCCGTCGTCGAACACGCGGCGCGCAGCCACTACGGCAGCGTCGACGTCCTCGCGCTTGGAATGAGGCGCGGTCGCGATCACCTCGCCCGTCGCCGGGTTGAACACGTCGAACCGCTCACCGTCGACTGCGTCCACCCATTTGCCGTCGACGTAGTTCTGGAGTGCCTCCGCCACGTCTCGCCTCCCGCGTCGCGTTCCTGAATTGCGGTTCAAGGGTACTCCCCGGCGTTCGGCGGTGAAGGTCGACGCATCGGGGAGCCCATCCCGCAGCTAGTCTGCGCGCCGTGCCGATCGAGGCGTTGGTGGACAGCGACGGAGTTCGCATCCACGTTCGCGATTGGCCGGCGACAGGCCGGCCGACAACGGGACGCCGAGCCGATCGCGCGGCGCTCCTCGTCCACGGCCTCGCGTCGTCCTCGCACATCTGGGATCTCGTTGCGCCGAAGCTCGCGCACGCGGGCGTTCGCGCCGTCGCGTACGACCAACGCGGGCACGGCGAGTCGGCGAAACCGCCGTCCGGTTACGGGTTCGACGAGACGGCCGCGGACGCGGCGGCGGTGATTCGCGCCCTGCGCCTCCAGCGCCCAGTCGTCGTGGGCCACTCGTGGGGCGCGAACGTGGCGCTCGAGCTCGCTGTTCGCCGGCCGCGCCTCGTGGGGAGCGCTGTTCTGCTCGACGGCGGGTTCACGCGCATGCGCGATCAGTTCGATTGGCCGACGGCGCGGAGGGAGCTCGAGCCGCCGAACCTCGACGGCATGACCGTCGAAGATTTCCTTGCGTGGCCGCGGATCCATCTTGCCGAGGCTCTGAACATCACGCCTGAGATCGAGCAAGTGTTCCTGTCACTCGTTCGCGTCGACGCGAGCGGACGGATCCACCGGCGGCTCCCCGTCCGGAAGCACATGCGCATCGTCCGAGCGATCTGGGAACAGGACGCGCCGGGACTCCTTCGCCGGGTGAGCGTTCCGACGTTGGTACTCGCGGTTCGGTCCGTTCCGGGCGCGCCAGATCCCGCGGGGCTCGTCGAGGCACGGCGGCGCGCGGCGCGCGCCGTGAGGGAGATCGGCCCATTCGTCCGGTTCGAATGGATCGAGGGCATCCACGACATCCCGCTCCAACGACCGGCGGCCGTGGCGCGCCGGATCATCGATAGTGCGCGACGGTCGTAGGATGGAGTTGTGCTGCTCTTCGTACTCGTGCTCC
>DASUQY010000287.1:0-2514 GCA_036280315.1 Actinomycetota bacterium | reverse complement strand
CGCTCGCGCTCGCGCGTCTGGGCGACGTCCTCGTACACCGTCGCGCAGGTCAGCATGAAGTTCCGGCGTCGGTGCGCGAATGCCGTGGCGTCCTGGGGCACGCGAGCGAACGCACCGCCGAGCGGGCGGATCTGCGTGACGCGCATCGGCGCGGTGTCGTTCTCGAGCCGGTCGATGATCGTGGCGATCGCGCGTTCGTCAACGTCGTCGACGAACGACGTCCGACCCGCGGAGATCGGGTGGTAGCTCTCGTCCTCCGGCATGTACATCTCGGGGTAGCGCATCGGCCGGACCATGTCGGCGATCGGCGTGGCCAGCGCGCGGAAAGGCGCGATCGCCTCCTGACCGGCTTCGACACCTCCCGCGTACGTCATGAACGCGAACACGATCAACTTGCCGTGGTGCTCCTCGGGAACGAACGGCATCGGCGGGGCGGGCATGATGTTCGCGATCGTGCTCAGCTCATCTGGCGCCTTGGACGCGAGGGCCAGGAATCCGGCGATCACCTCGGGCGTTGCCGGCAGGAACAGCATGCCGCCAACGATCCCCCCGAGCGGCTGCAACCGGTACTGGAACCGGGTCGCCACGCCGAAGTTGCCGCCGCCGCCGCGGATCGCCCAGAACAAGTCCGGATGGGATTCCTCGTCGACGCGAACGACCTCGCCGTCCGCGGTGACGATCTCGGCGGCGAGCAGGTTGTCGATCGTCATGCCGAACTTCCGGACGAGGAACCCGATCCCGCCGCCGAGGGTGATCCCGCCGATCCCGACGGAACCGGTGTCGCCGAACCCGATCGCCAAATGGTGCGCGTCGACCGCCTTCGTCACCTCGCCCGCGGTGAGGCCGGCCTCGGCCCACGCGGTTCTCCGCTCGGGGTCGACCTCCAGCGCGTTCATCTCGGCGAGGTCGAGCACGATGCCCCCCTCGGTCGTGCCGTGGCCCGCGCCGCTGTGACCGCCGCTCCGAACGGCCAGCTCGAGCCCGGTGTCGCGCGCGAGCGCGACGACGCGGCCGACCTCTTTCGCGTCGGCCGGGCGGATGATGACCGCCGGATGGCGATCGATGTTGCCCGAGAACACCCGCCGGGCGTCGTCGTACCCGACGTCGCCGGGCGCGGCAACGCGCCCGTCGAACTCGCGCCGCAGGTCGTCGATGGGGATGGCCGTGGACGTCGTCATGGACAGCTCCCTTCCTCGTGACATGGAGTAGACGAACGTCGTCGCTTCACTGTGACAGCGCCGACTCGGGCCCTCGGTCTTCGACCTCGACTTCGGGCGACGGACGAACGTCACGCAACGTTCGCAGCGTGACGAACGCGAGGGCGATCGCGCCGATTGCCGCGATCCACGCCGAGACGTGGACGCCCCGGACGAACGCGTCTCGCGCTGCGTCCAGCAGCGGCACGCCGACCTGAGCCGGCAGATCACCGGCGACCTCCACCGCTCCGCCGAGCGTGTCCCGCGCGGCCTCGGATGCTTCAGCGGGAACGGTCGCGAGGATGCCGTCCGCGATGGCGCCGCGGTAGATCGCGACGCCAATGCTCCCGAAGAACGCGATCCCGAGCGCACCGCCGAGCTCTGCCGAGGTCTCGGAGAGGCCGGCTGCTGCGCCCGCACGCTCCGGCGCGACGGATCCGATGATGAGGTCGTTTGTCAGCGTGAAGACCGGCGCCAGCCCGAGGGAGAACATCACCGTTCCGATCACGAAGATCCCGAATCCGGTCGACTCGTCGATCCGAGTGAGGATCGCGAATGCGAGACCGGCCAACGCGAGGCCGGCGGCCATCAAGTGCACCGCTCGGAACCGCCGTACCAGCCGCGGCGTGAGCTGCGAGCCGACGACGAACGCGAGCGCCCACGGCAGCGTCCACAACCCCGCCTGGAGCGGAGTGAGCCCCAGCACCAGCTGCAGGAACTGGGGAAGGAACAGGAACCCGCCGAAGACGAACACGATCCCAAGGCCGTAGATGGCGAGGGACGGCGTGAACCCCGGCGCACGGAACAGCCCGAGGTCGATCAACGGATCCGACAGCGTCCGTTGCCGTCGCACGAACACCAAGCCAAAGACGACGCCGACCGTGATCGCGGAAAGCGCGACGGCGCCGAACCCGTCCTGGGCGACCTGCTTCAGGCCGAAGACCACCGACAGGATCGCGGCGAGCGAAAGCGCAGCGCTCGTGAGGTCCAGTCGCCCGGCGTTCGGGTCGCGGAACTCTGGGAGGAACCTCGGACCGAGGATCAGCAGGAGCGCCATCACCGGGACGGAGATCAAAAATGCGGCGCCCCACCAGAAGAACTCCAGCACGAGCCCGCCGAGGAGCGGGCCGATGGCGGCGCCCACAGAGAAGCTCGTGATCCACACGGCGATGGCTCGTGTCCGTTCCGCCGGGTCGAGGAACATGTTGCGGATCAACGAGAGCGTCGATGGCGCGAGGGTAGCCCCGGATAGTCCGAGAAGCGCACGCGAAGCGATCAGCATCTCGGGAGTCCTGGAGAACGCCGCGAGGATCGACGT
>DASUQY010000286.1:0-9202 GCA_036280315.1 Actinomycetota bacterium | reverse complement strand
GAAGGACCAGATCAAGAGTTCGCCCGAGTTCGATGCCGAGCGTGGTTGGCGGAACGAGGACTACCGCAACCGCCTTGGCGAGTACTACGCCGGTCGCCGCGCCAGCTAGCTGATCACGCGGCAGTGGTAGCAGAGGGAGCGGGGCGAAGGCCCCGCTCCCTCTGTGTCTTAGTCGACGGCCCCGGACTCGGCCTTCAACCGCTCGAGCTCATCTTGAACACGAAGCAGGTCGGCCTTCGCGACATCGCGTTCGGCCCTGAGCACCTCGATCTCCAAACCAGACGCCGCCGGCGGTGGTCGCTCCTCGGTAACTCGTCCTGCGAGCTTGGCCCTCGCGTCCGCGAGTGATGCATTCGCCTCGATCAACGCAGACTTCGTCTCGGCGAGGGCCGCCTCGGTCGCGTTGAGCTTTCCCTGCAGCGCCGCAGTCTCGTCCTTCGCTGCGCGGAGCTCCTTCGTTCGGTCGCCCTGGTTCTGAACCCCGACAGGGGCCGTCCTGTCGAACGCGGCGCGCTCGACCTGACGAAGCGCGCGCTCGAGCTCGGTGATCCGTGTTTCGGCGAGCGCCAGTCGTTGGGTGGCGCCTGCCGCGCGGCGCTCGGCGTCCTCGGCGCGTTCGTCGCCCCTCGCGGCACGCCTCTCGGCTTCCTCGAAACGTTTGCGGGCGACGTCCGCCTCGTTCTTCGCTCTGTCGAGGGCCTTCGCGGAACTGGCCGTCTCGGCCTCGACTGCGGCCCGCGTCTCTTCCGAGAATCGCGCGAGCTGGGCCTCTTTCGCGGCCACGATCTCGCGGGCTTGCGCCAGCTCGGAATCCTTGGTCACGAGCTCAGCGTTCCTCGCCTCCAGCTCCCCACCGAGCCTTTGCATCTCGGAGTCCGACTGCTCGCGCTCGACTGCGTGGGCCGCCACCCGCGCCTCGAGCTCGTCGACCTGAGCCACGATGCTCGCGGGTATCTGCAACGTCGACGCGTCTTTGATCTGGCGTTCGGCGGTGGCCAGTCGCTCCTTGGCCTTCGCCGCCTCGGCCTCCGCCTCGCGAAGGCGTTCCTCGAGCGAGAGCGTCGCCGCGATCTTCTCGGCGAGTACGGGCTGCGCTGCCACGGCATGTCGATCCCGACGGAA
Source organism: Actinomycetota bacterium (assembly GCA_036280315.1). GTDB lineage: Bacteria > Actinomycetota > UBA4738 > UBA4738 > HRBIN12 > CALGFI01. Next base: position 8,080 of record DASUQY010000286.1, on the reverse strand, counting down.
CGAGTAGACGATCAGGCCACCCAGAACGGCGAGCGCGCCGAGCAGGGCCAGCTGCACCGGACGCCAGAAGCGGAGCGCCTGAGCCACGATCGCCGAGTACCGCTGATCGATCTGCGCAACCGCGTACGGGGAGCCCCCGTCGGAAGGCCGAACCGGCACAAAGGTTCGGTGAACTCGGTCCGACGACTCGGTCGAGTCGGTGATGAAGCTCGAGATCGCGCCCGCCGCGGCCTGCGAGAAGTCCAGATCTGAGCGCGGGATCGTCTCGGACGGAACCTGAGCTTCGGCGGAGGAGAAGATCAGCTCGCCGAATGGCGTCCAAACGAGGACTCGCGTAACGGTGTCGTCGAGAGCCCGCGAACGCAGGCGCTCGAGGAGATCTCGACGAGCCGTCCCGACGATGTCGCCCGTCAGTGGGGGTGGAACCGCGTCCGAGACGACCGAGTCGACGAGCCGACCAGCCCGTTCTCGCGCGTCGACTACGGCGCCGTCCACCAACGCGGCGGAGATGGGAAGCGAGAGCCCCAGCAGGACGAGGTCCAGCAGGGCGAGCACCACCCACAGGTTTCGTCTCGCCCGGGCATCGGAAGATCGCCTCTCGTGCATGAGGGGCAAAGTGTGAGCCGCCCAACGCAGGCACATCAACCCTGCGTTGGTCGGTGTTTCGGCACGTCACCGTGCCTGTGAACACGTCGCCGGCGCTAGCCCACTTTCCTGGACCCCGGCCGCTTCTCCTGCTTGGCCTTGGCCTGCTCGACGCTCTCCTTGAGTGCGGCCATCAGCGCCTCGACCGCTGACCCGCCCTCCGCAGGAGTGGTGGCCGCCACCTCTTCGTCGGCGCGCCGGGTCGGCGCCTTCTCTGCGAGCATCCGAAGGAGCTCCTCGCGGTAGGTGTCCGAGTACCGTGACGGGTCCCACTCGGTCTTGAGCATCTCGACGAGCTTCGCCGCGAGGTCAAGCTCGCGCTCGTCGACCTGGAGGCTGCCGAGTCCGGGCGCCAGCGCCGACGGATCACGAACCTCGTCGCCGAAGAACAACGTCTCGACGGCAAGCACGTCGTCCATCGGCCGAACGGCGACGAGATGCGGTTTCGTCCTCAGCACGAACCGGCCGATGCCGATCCGACCGGTCGTTTGCATCGCCCGGTGGAGCAGCACGTACGGCTTGGCTGCCTCGAGCGACTGCGGGATCGCGTAGTAGGTCTTCTCGAAGAACACCGGGTCGATGTCGGCGAGGTCGACGAAGTCCTCGACGTCGATCGCGCGGCTGCGTTGCGGCCGCGCACGGTCGATCTCCTCGCGCGAGAGTAAGACAACGTCGCCCGTGTCGGTCTCCATGCCGCGAACGACGTCCTCCCAGCCGATCCGGCCGCCGCCTGAAGACTCGATCCGCTCCTCGGGCACCTCGCCAACGGCAGCAGTCGGCCGCTCCGACTCGGCTTCCCGGTCCTGAACCGGCTCCGGCTCGGCGGCTTCCTCGCTCCGCCGCGGCGGTTCCCACGCCGGCTCCTCGTCCACGACCCGTTCGTACCGAACGCGCCGTCCCGACCGGTCATACAGATGGAATCGAACGTCCTTCGGCTCAGTAGCCGGTATCAGCCGCACCGGCACGTTCACCAGCCCGAAGCTGAGACTCCCGCTCCACACGGCGTTCGGCACGAACCGAAGCCTACCCTCGCGCCGAGCGAGCCGGTGGTTGAACTCGGTAGGGTTCCTCCACGGAGGTAGCGCGATGTACGAATGGATCGTCCTGATCCACATCGTGGGGGTGCTGGGCTTCATGTTCAGCCACGGCATCTCGGCGGCGATGGCGCTGCGGCTCCGGCACGAGCGCAACCCCGACCGGATCCGTGTGATGCTCCAGATCTCGAACTCCTCGCTCAGCGTGTTCTACGTATCGGTCGTGCTACTGCTGGGCGGCGGGATCTGGGCGGGGTTCAACGGGAGCTGGTGGGACCAGGGCTGGATCTGGGTTGCCCTCGGACTGTTCCTGGCGAACCTCATCTTCATGTACGCCCTCCCCGCTCCGTACTACAAGAAGATCCGTGAGGTCATGACCATCGAGGAGTCGAGCAGCTCGGCCGTTGCGCCCGCACAGCTCGACGAGATGCTGCGTTCGAACGTTCCCTTGACAGTCGTGGTCGTCGGCCTCGCGTCGATCCTGATCATCGCGTACCTGATGGTCATCAAGCCGTTCTGACACGGAGGACGCATCAACATGTACGGAACGATTGCGGTCGGCACCGACGGATCCGAGACGGCCACGATCGCGGAGAACGTCGCGCTCCAGCTCGCCACGTCGTCGAACGGACGAGTCCTGTTCATCTCGGCGTTCACCGACGGACCGAGCAGACGACGGTCCGTCGAGGCGCTCGAGCGCGCCCGGGCGAGAGCCGGTGCCGCCGGCGTCCCCGTGGACGCCGAACCGGTCAAGGGCGAACCCGCCGCCGGCGTCGTGGAGATCGCCGACCGACGCAACGCCGAGCTCCTCATCGTCGGCGACATCGGAATGGGCGAACGCCACATGCTGCGTCTGGGCGGTGTCCCCGACCGCGTCTCGCACGAGATGCCGTGCGATCTGCTGATCATTCGTACGTCCAAGCCCGAACGGGCCAAGGGTCCCGGTGAGTACGCCAGCGTGCTGATCGCGACGGACGGTTCCCCGACGGCCGACCGAGCCGCGCGTGTGGGCGCCGAGTTCGCCAAGGCGCATGGCGCGAGCGTCACCCTCGTCCATGTCGGTGAGGAGCCGGTCGGCCAGATCATCCTTCGCGACACGGCGGAGCGCCTCGGCGACCGCGACATGCCGATGAAGGTTCTCGCCGGCGATCCCGGGGACAGGATCGCCGAGCTGGCCGCCTCGGAAGGACACGACCTCGTCGTCGTCGGCAACAAGGGGATGACCGGAGGCCTTCGGTTCCTGCTGGGGGTGGTGCCCGACAAGGTTTCCCACCAAGCGCCGTGCGACGTGCTGATCGTCAACACCGTGGGGCGCTCAGCGGCGGACCTCGAGCCGGGCGAGGGCGGGATCGTGGAGCTCGACGGCAAGAGGGTGGCCGCCTATCGCGACGAGCAGGGCGCGCTCACGGTGCTGTCGCCGCGGTGCAAGCACATGGGATGCACCGTCGGATGGAACCACCGCGCGAAGACGTGGGACTGCCCGTGCCACGGAAGCCGCTACGAAGCCGACGGCACGGTGAAGAACGGCCCGACGCGTCACCCGCTCGATCCGATCTCGACCTGACGCGGCGTTTCGCGTCGCGGAAATCCAGCCGCGACGCGCGACGGCATAGTCTGCACGTGCCAACGCAAGGAGGGGGCGATGGAGGATCGACCGAGGGGAACGGGCGGCCGCGTCACGAGACGGCAGCTGCTGACCGGTGCCGGAGCGGCCGCCGTGGGTGGGCTGGTCGTCGGGGGTGTCGGCGGATACGTGGTCGGGTCCGCGGGCGACGACGACGGGAACGGTGTCGTCGCCGGCGGCAACGGCGGTAGCAACGGCGGAACGATCGGGATCGGCTCGGCAAGTCCCGTATCGGGCCCGTACTCCGGCGATGGGCAAGAGATGACGCGTGGGCAGGAGCTCGCCGTCGCGGACCTCAACGCCAGAGGCGGGGTCCTCGGCCGAGAGCTCGAGATCGTCGTGGGGGACGTTGAGGATCTGGCGCCCGAGAAGATGGTGGCTACCGCGCGACGGCTGACGAATGACGGCGTCGCCGCGGTCTTCTCCGGGTACACGTCGACGACGTCGGCCGAGTTCGACGTGTACGGCGAGTACGGCGCGCCGATGTTCCACCTGAACACGTTCCAGCCGAACGCCGACTACGTCGCGGACAACGCGATCGAGAACATCTACCACTCGTGTCCCACAGAGGTCTGGTACGGCCCCGGATTCATCCTGTTCATGCAACGCCTCATCGACAGCGGTGTATGGACACCGAGCTCGGAGAGCGCCGCGGTCATCACGAGCAATGACCCCTACAGCATCTCGATCGCGCAAACCGTCGAGGCCGATCTTCGCGAGTTGGGCTGGGACATCGTCGTGTCCGAAGAGGTCACCGCTCCGCTGACAGAGTGGGGGCCCGTGCTCGCAAGGATCCGGCAGAACCCACCAGGCCTCATCTTCCACTCGGACTACATCCCGGGCGATCTCGCGTCGTTCCAGCAGCAGTTCCGGTCCGACCCGACGCCGTCGCTCATGTACCAGCAGTACGGTCCCTCGATCCCCGAGTACCTCGAGCTCGCGGGCTCTGACGCCGACGGCGTCATCTGGTCCACCGTGATCGGGACGCTGCCCGATGACATCGGGGAGGCGTTCAAGGACAGGTATCGCGAGGAATTCGGGGCGGAGGCCGGCCTCAGTCAGGCTGGTGCTCAGTACGACCTGGTGCACCTGTGGGCTCAGGCTGCGGCGATGACGGGCGACCCGTTCGACTTCGAGGGCGTCAACGAGAACATCAAGCGCATGTCGTACCGCGGGGTGAGCGGGACGTATCGGTACAAGCCGGGCGAGCTGACGGCCATCCCGTATCCGGACGAGGTGAGCGATCCGAGCCTCGGCATGCCGCACCTCACGTTCCAGATCCAGGACCAGGAGCAGGTCCTGATCGACCCGATCCCATACGAGCAGGGCGAGTTCCAGCTCCCCGAGTGGCTGTAGCGATACCCGAGCGCGACACCGCCGGCGACGCCGCGGGCACCGCGGTTCTCGACGTCGTCGATCTCACCAAGCGCTATGGGGGATTGGCGGCGGTCGACGGCCTGTCGTTCAGCGTTTCGCGTGGCGAGACGTTCGGAATCGCCGGTCCGAACGGGGCAGGGAAGACCACGCTGTTCGACGCCATCTCCGGCCATGCTCGCGCGAGCGGCGGTCGCGTCGTGTTCGACGGTGAGGAGATCCAGCAGCATTCGTCGCACGTGATCTGCCACCTCGGCGTCGCCAGGACGTTCCAGGTTCCGGCGGTCTTCCCCGAGCACACGGTCCTCGGCAACATCCTGGTGGGCGCGTACTTCGGACGGCGCCCGCGGTTGGTTCCGTCGACGAGGTTCGACGGCGATTCCGTTGAGCAGGCGGTCCGGGCGGCGACGTGGGTCGGGCTCGATGAGAAGCTCGGCGCGACGGCGGGGCCGCTGTCCCTGTTCGACAAGAAGCGCTTGATGATGGCCTCCGCGCTCGCCTCTGACCCGAGGCTGCTCATGCTGGATGAGCCCGTCGGAGGGCTGAACCGGGGAGAGACCGATCGGGTCCTCGACCTCATTCGATCGATCCGGGAGGGAGGGGTAACGGTCGTGCTGATCGAACATGTCATGCGCGCGCTCATGTCGATCTCGGACCGCGTCATGGTGATGAACCACGGGCGTCTGCTCTTCCAGGGCACGCCGGAGGACGTCCAGCATCAAGAAGAGGTCATTCGCGTGTACCTCGGAACGAAGACCGAAGATCGTCCGACGCGCGCCGACGTCGGCGCCACGGAGGAGCTCCGCAAGTGGCTTGAGTCGCGGGACTCTGGGGACGAAACACGGCCCGATGCTTGAGGTCCGGAACCTCCGCGCGGCCTACGGGGAGACGCGGGTCCTCGAAGGCGTGGACCTTTCCGTCCGAGGTGGTGAGCTCGTGGTGGTGATCGGGCCGAATGGCCACGGGAAGACCACGCTGCTTCGGACGATCAGCGGGCTGGTTCCCGCGACGGGTGGCGAGATCACGTTCGATGGCGAACGCATCGACGGCGACCCCCCCGAGCGGATCGCCATGAGCGGGCTCGTCCACATTCCCCAGGGCGACCTGCCGTTCGTCGACATGAGCGTCGAGGAGAACCTCGTGCTCGGCGCGTTCCCACGGGGCGCGTGGCGCGCCAGGCGCGAGCGACTCGAGCGCGTGTACTCGATCTTTCCGCCGCTCGCCGAGCGTCGAACGCACCGCGCTCGAACGCTCTCCGGTGGGGAACGGAGGATGCTCGCGCTCGGGCGAGGGCTGATGCGGGACGCGAAGCTGCTCATGGTCGACGAGCCGTCACTGGGACTCGCGCCGGTGATCGTGAACGAGGTGTACCGGCACATCGAGCAGATCGTCGCCGCAGGCATGACGCTCCTGCTCGTCGAGGAGAACTTCAGCCACGTGCAGACGTTCGACGCTCGTGTGCTGCTGCTCGAGTCGGGCCGGATCGTCCGCGAGGGCTCCGTCGCCGATCTCCTCGCGGACCAGATCGTCATGGCCACGTACCTGGGGACCTGAGCGATGCGTGCGTTGGTGCAGGCGGTCGTGAGCGGGATGACCACGGGCTCGGTGTACGCGGTGATGACGGTGGGGATGACGCTGATCTACGGAACGCTCCGAACGCTCAACATGGCGCACGGCTCGATGGTGATGATCGGCGGGTACGTCGCCTGGGTGTTGTTCGACAGCTTGGGTTGGGGGCCGATCCCGGGCATGGTCGCGGCCGCGATCGTGGCGTTCGCGTTCGGCGTCCTGATCCAGCAGGTGGCGGTCCGTCCGCTGATCGGTCGACGCGGCGTCGACTTCGAGATGACCGCGTTCATCTCCACCTTCGCCGTGACGATCGTGCTGTCGAACCTCGCGCTCCAGATCTTCGGTGCGCGCAACAAGGCCGTCCCGCCAGTGATCCACGGGCGCTTTCACCTGCTCGAGGGCGTGAGCGTGGGCTGGCATTCGGTGGTGATGGCGGCGATCGCTATCGGGACGCTCGTCGCGCTCGGCATCTTTCTGTCGAAGACGCGGTACGGCCTCGCGATCAGCGCGGTCGCACAACAGCTCGACGCTGCCCGGCTGATGGGGATTCCGGCGCATCGCATCTACAACGTCACGATGGGCGTCTCGTCGGCCCTCGCCGCGATCGCCGGTGTGTTGCTCGCGTCGGTGTTCTTCGTGTCGCCGAACTCCGGCGACCTCCCACTGCTGAAGGCGCTGATCGTGGCCATCTTCGGCGGGCTCGGCAGCGTTCGGGGAACGATCCTGGCCGCGTACATCATCGGGCTCGCGGAAGCGCTCGTCTCGCTCTATTTCGGCGTCAAGTGGTCGCTGCCGGTGTTGTTCCTCTCGATCATGGTCGTCATGCTCGTGCGGCCCACCGGGCTGCTCGGCAAGCCCGAGGAGGCGCGACTGTGAGTGCGATCGCGGCCTCGACGCGCTCGCGAGCGGAGCTCGTTCGTGACCTCGGATGGCGGCGACCGAACGGCATCGGCGTCGGAGCGGTCCTCGTCGCCGCGATCCTTCTTCCCGTCGTGTGGCGGAACGACTACGTCATCGACGTTGCGCTGACGGCGCTGATCTGGATGATCCTGAACCAGTCCTGGAACCTGCAGCTGGGGATCGGCGGCATCTGGAACTTCGGGCAGCTCGCCATCTTCGCCATCGGTGCCTACGTCTCGGCGCTCATCAGCATCCATTGGGGCCTTCCGGTGTGGCTGGCGATGATCCTCGGCGGACTCGGTGCGGCCGTGGCGAGCCTGATCATCGCCGTTCCCGCGTTGCGACTCCGCGGCATCTACGCGTCGCTGCTGACGTTCTCGTTCGGAGAGGTCGTCCGGCTGCTCGTGATCTCGGACGACAGCGGACTCACCGGCGGGACGTTCGGCCTGTCCGGCCTTCCGGACATCGCATTCGGTGACCTCTCGCCCGACGCGCGTCAACGCGCGTACTACTGGCTGGCGCTCGCGATCGTCGTGGCGACTGCCCTGGTGATCTGGCGGTTCATCCACTCGCCGCTCGGAACGGCGCTGAAGGCGCTTCGCGACTCACCCGGCTACGCCGCGGCGCGCGGGGTGAGCCCGATGCGCATGCAGATCATCACGTTCTTGGTGTCCGCGTTCATCGCCGGCATCGCTGGGGCGTTCTACGCGCACTACTTCGGCGTGATCGCGCCGAGCGTGATGGGCCTCGCGCCGATGGCGTTGTTCGTGGCCATGCTCGTGGTCGGCGGGCTCGGCACGTTCGCCGGTCCGATCGTCGGCACCGCGGTGATCACGGTCGTCTCCGAGTACCTGCGCGACTTCCAGGAGGCGCGTCTGATCATCGTGGGGCTCATCCTGCTCGGGACGATCGTGATCGCGCCGCGCGGGCTCGT
>DASUQY010000285.1:0-2387 GCA_036280315.1 Actinomycetota bacterium | reverse complement strand
GACATCACGGTCGTCGACGTCATCGTCTACGCCGTGGCCGGTCTCGTCATCGGCGCGATCGCGCGCCTGTTGATGCCCGGGCGACAGGACTTGAGCATCGTGGCGACGATCATCCTCGGGGCGGTCGCTGCCGTCATCGGAGGTCTCCTGTGGGAGGCAATCTTCCCGGACAACGACGGGATCGCCTGGATCGGCTCGATCATCGTCGCCGTCCTGTTGCTCTGGCTGTACGCCGCGTTCTTCGGCTCGCGGGGTCGGCGGACCACCGCCCTGTAGACCGCGCCAACCCGTCGCCGGGGGGCGCTATCCTGCTACCGGTGGCGACGTACGAGTACGTTTGCATGGCGTGTGAGCGCCGGTTCGAGGAGCGCCGGTCGATGAGCGCCTCCGTCGAAACGGCGCTCGCCTGCCCGTCGTGCGGGAGCGACCGGGTCCGCCGTCAGTTCTCGTTCATCGCGGGTACGAGCTCAGCCGGCTCCACGCCCGCCGCCGGCGGGTGTGCGTGCGGCGGCGCCTGCGCGTGCCGAGGCTGAGCGTCAGCGTGTAGGGCCTTAGGCCCTCCATCGAACGACGCCCGCGACGAGCAGCACGACCGCCAGCGCGGTCAACACCGGGATGTCCAGCGCGGGCCATCCGCCTAGTTCGATGCCGAGGACGTGCGAGACGGCATGGGCGACCGATCCGATGCCGACACCGAGCAGCGCGGCGGCGAGGACGTCTGCGTGTGGGGCGAACGCCGCGATCAGCAGGACCGCGCCGAGCCCGATCTGGAACGCGCCGACGTCCTGGATGAAGTGCTGATTGTACGGCGGGAACGGTCCGAGGACGTCGAAGAACGACTCGGGCGCCGCCATGGCCCACAGTCCGCCGCCGACGAAAACGATCCCGGCGACGACCGCGACGACGCGAGCCCATCGGTTGACTCCGCGCGACGCCGTCGTGTCCACTCATCGCAGGCTACTGCGGGAGGTGACGGAACGATGATCGGCTGGGTCGGCGACATCGAGCGTGCGACGCTCCGGAACGAGACCTTCCGAACAGTCCTTCACACCGGCGTACACGTGCAGCTCACGGTGATGCGTCTCGCGCCCGGCGAGGACATCGGCCGCGAGGTTCACCCGCACCTCGACCAGTTCCTGCGGATCGAGTCCGGCACGGGTCGAGTGGAGTTCGGTCGAACGGAGAGCGAGGTCGAGGAAACGCACGACGTCTCCGACGACTGGGCGATCATCGTTCCGGCCGGCGTGTGGCACAACGTCGTCAACACCGGCGACGGCGACCTCAAGCTGTATTCGCTGTACACCCCGCCCGAGCATCCAGACGGCACCGTGCACCGAACGAAAGCGGACGCCGAGGCCGCCGAGAGTATCTAGTCGAGACGGGACAGCTCCAGCGACCGTCCTTCGACACCGCGCAGCCACTGCCGGGCGTTCTCGCCGAGGTGCGGCACGTAGTAACCGCCCTCTTGCAGAATGACGAGGCGCCTGCCGAGTGCCGCTACTCGCCGGCCGACCTCGTGATACGCCGCGGTCGTCAGCGCGAGGTCGCAGATCGGATCCCGGGCGTAGGTGTCGAATCCCAGGGAGACGACGATGACCGATCCACCGTGCTCAGCGATGCGGTCCAGCGCGCGGTCGATCTCATCGAGGTACGCGGCGTCGTCGCACCCTTCCGGCAATGGGATGTTGAGGTTCGCACCCTCCCCGTCGCCCGCGCCGGTCTCGTCGGCGAAGCCGGTGAAGTAAGGGTAGGACCGATCCGGGTCGCCGTGCAGCGACGCGTACAGCACGTCGCCGCGTGAGTAGAAGATCTGCTGCGTCCCGTTGCCGTGGTGGTAGTCGACGTCGAGGATCGCCACCGGTTCGTGCGTCCTGCGCGTGAGCTCCTCGGCGGCGATTGCCGCGTTGTTGAAGTAGCAGTACCCGCCGAACGCCGCGCGCGGCGCGTGATGGCCGGGCGGACGGCACAGCCCGTACGCGACGGTCTCGCCTACGAGGACGAGGTCGACTGTCGTGAGCGCGGTGTCGACCGCCCACCTGGCCGCCTCGTAGGTCCCGGCGACGATCGGCGTCATCGTCTCCCACGTCCAATAGCCGAGCCGCGCTAGCGCGGGTCGCGGCTCGCCGAGAGATCCCATCCCCTCGCGCAACGCGGGATGGAAGATCGTGTCGGGGATCATCTCCGGCGCGCCGTTCTCGCGGAGCCACTCGCTCCACCCGGTCTCGAGGAACCGAACCATGGCCGGATCGTGGACCGCATGGATCGGTTCGACCCCGTGCTCGACCGGGTCGACGAGCTCGAAGCCGCCGTCCGCGTCGAGTGTTGCCCGGATGTTCTCGATCCGAGCCGGAACTTCGTACAGCGGGCCCGGGACGCCGAACTGAACC
>DASUQY010000284.1:0-2080 GCA_036280315.1 Actinomycetota bacterium | reverse complement strand
AGGGGGGCGAGCTCGGATACTCGCTCGCGCACGCGTTCGGGGCGGCGTTCGACAACCCGGATCTCTTCGTGTTCTGCGTCGTCGGCGACGGCGAGGCGGAGACCGGACCGCTCGCCGGGAGCTGGCACTCGAACAAGTTCCTGAACCCGGCGACCGACGGAGCCGTCGTGCCGATCCTCCACTTGAACGGCTACAAGATCGCCAACCCGACGGTCCTCGCACGCATCCCGAACGACGAGCTGTCGTCGCTGCTCGAGGGGTACGGCTACCGCCCGTACTTCGTCGAGGGCGAAGACCCATCTGACGTCCATCCGCAGATGGCCGCGGTGCTCGACGACGTGCTCAACGACGTCGAGCGGAACCAGCGCGCGGCGCGGGAAGACGGCGATGGCCAACGGCCGCGGTGGCCGATGATCGTCTTTCGCACGCCAAAGGGATGGACGGGACCGCATGAGGTCGACGACCAACAGGTCGAGGGGACGTTTCGATCACATCAGGTTCCACTGGCGAATGTGAGGAACGACCCCAGTCACCTCGATCTCCTCGAACGATGGATGCGCAGCTACCGGCCCGAAGAGCTCTTCGACGAGAAGGGACACCTGGTCGCCGAGATCGCCGCCCTCGCGCCCCGCGACGAACGCCGCATGAGCGCGAGCCCACACGCGAACGGAGGCGTCGAGCGCGACCTGTCGCTCCCCGACTTCCGACAGCATGCCGTCGAAGTGAACCAGCCCGCACGGACCTTTAGCGAGGCCACCTCGGTCCTCGGCGCGTTCCTCCGCGACGTCATCAAGCGAAACGGAGACACGTTCCGACTGTTCGGGCCCGACGAAACCGCGTCGAATCGCCTGTCTCCGGTGTTCGAGGTGACGAACCGCACGTGGCTGGAGGACGTCGTTCCGACGGACGACCACCTGGCGCCGGACGGTCGCGTGATGGAGATCCTGTCCGAGCACATGTGTCAGGGATGGCTGGAGGGATACCTGCTCACCGGCCGGCACGGGCTGTTCAACTGCTACGAGGCATTCATCCACATCGTCGATTCGATGTTCAACCAGCACGCCAAGTGGCTGAAGATCAGCAAGGAGGTGCCGTGGCGACGGCCGATCGCGTCGCTCAACTACCTGCTGACGAGCCACGTGTGGCGCCAGGACCACAACGGCTTCTCGCATCAGGATCCGGGGTTCATCGACGTCGTCACGAACAAGAAGGCGGAGATGACACGGGTGTATCTACCGCCGGACGCGAACTGCTTGCTCTCGGTGGCCGATCACTGCCTGCGGACGAAGAACTACGTGAACGTGATCGTCGCCGGCAAGCAGCCGGCGCTGAACTACCTGTCGATCGACGACGCCATCCTTCACTGCACACGAGGCATCGGGATCTGGGACTGGGCCAGCAACGACGGCGGAGACCCCGACGTGGTCCTCGCTTGCTGCGGCGACATACCGACGCTGGAAACGCTCGCCGCGGTGGATCTCATCCGCAGGCACCTCCCAAACCTCAAGGTCCGTGTGATCAACGTGGTCGACCTCATGCGGCTCCAACCGGAGAGCGAGCATCCCCACGGGCTGCCCGACCGCGAGTTCGACACGCTGTTCACGGTCGACCGGCCCGTGGTGTTCGCTTTTCACGGGTACCCATGGCTCATCCACCGACTCGCGTACCGGCGGACGAACCACGAGAACCTGCACGTGCGCGGGTACAACGAGGAAGGGACAGTTACGACGCCGTTCGACATGGTGATGCGGAACGACCTCGACCGCTTTCACTTGGTCATGGACGTGATCGATCGCGTACCCGGTCTCGGCTCTCGAGCCGCGCACGTCCGGCAGCTCATGGTCGACAGCCGGATCAGCGCCCGGGCGTACACGCGGGAGCACGGCGAGGATGTCCCGAGCGTCCGCGAATGGACCTGGCCGCCCTGACCCGAGCCGCATCGTGCAGGTCCTCGTCGTCAACGCCGGCTCGAGCAGCCTGAAGCTGAGGATTCTCGACGGCGACGATCGAGTCGTCGCCTCCCGTGACATCGACGCGCGGAACGGGCACGCCGATACACGAGAGCTCTCGGCATTCATCG
>DASUQY010000283.1:0-5499 GCA_036280315.1 Actinomycetota bacterium | reverse complement strand
TCGGCGATCTTCGACGCCGAGATGCCCGCCCACTCACGCATCTCTTCGGGTTTGCCGGATCCCGGCATGTCACGAACCGCGATGACGTGCACTCGGCCGGCGATCTCACCGTCATTCGCGAGGGCGCTCAGCACCGCCTCTCCGAGACCTCCCTCCGGCCAGTGGTCCTCGACGGTCACCACGAGTCCGGTCTCGGCGAGCGCCGTACGGAGCGTACCGGCGTCGATCGGCTTGATCGAGTACGCGTCGATCACGCGCGCCGAAATTCCGTCGTCGGCAAGCGCGTCGGCCGCCTTCATCGATTCGAACACCGTGACGCCGGCGCCGACGAGCGTGACGCGGTCGTCTGCCGACGAGCGGACCACGACGCTCCCGCCGACCTGGAATTCGACGTCCGCGTCGTAGAGCTTCGGGGTCTTCTCACGCGTCGTCCGCAGATACGAGATGCCCGGAAGGTCGGCCATCGCGACGACGAGCTTGGCCGTCGAGTTGCCGTCCGCGGGGTAGAGGACGATCGATCCGTGGACGGCGCGCATCATCGCCAGGTCCTCAAGGGCCATCTGCGACGGTCCGTCCTCGCCGATCGAGACGCCCGCGTGCGAGCCGGACAACCGAAGGTCCGCCCGGCTGATCGCGGCCATCCGGACGAAGTCGTACGCACGCGTGAAGAACGCGCCAAAGGTCGCGGCGAACGCCGTCTTGCCGAGCGACTGCAGGCCGACGGCCATGCCGACCATGGCCTGCTCGGCGATGTAGCTCTCGACGAAGCGCTCGGGAGCGACCTTCTGGAAGTCCTCGGTGTGCGTCGAGTTCGACACCTCTCCGTCAAGGACGACGACTTCCGGCCGGGCGGCCAGCGCGGCGAGTGTCTCGCCGAACGCCTTCCGCGTGGCGACCTCGCCGTCGTACGTCGGCACCGTCACGGCTCCGCCGCGTTCGGCCGGCCTGGTCCCCGCTTCGGGTTTCGGTGGAGTCACGTGGAGGTCGCGTACGCCGCCAAGCTCCTGGATCGCGCGCTCGGCCTCCTCGGACGACAACGCTTTGCCGTGCCACCCCTCCTTGTCCTGCAAGAACGAGACGCCGTGACCCTTCTGCGTCTTGGCCACGACGAGCGCCGGGCGCCCAGCGGACTCGGCCTCGCGAAACGCGGCATCGATCGCCTCGACGTCGTGACCGTCGACTGTGACCGCGTGCCAGCCGAACGCCCTGACGCGCTCGGCATAGACGTCGCCCTGCCACTCGAGCATCGTCGGACCCCGCTGCCCCAGCCGATTCATGTCGAGGATCGCGATCAGGTTGTCGACGCCGTGGAACGACGCGTTCTCGAACGCCTCCCACACGGATCCCTCCGCCGACTCCGAGTCCCCGAGCATGACCCACACGCGCGCGGGGATCCGATCGAGCTTCATCGCCAGCGCCATTCCCAGGGCGATCGGCAGCCCCTGCCCGAGCGATCCCGTGGCCACGTCGATCCACGGCATGTCGGGGAGCGGCACCGGATGGCCTTGGACCGGCGAGCCGAACGTCCGGAACGTCATCAGCTGCTCGTCGTCGATCGCCCCGATCGCCTTCAACGTCGCGTACATCAGCGGCGACGCGTGACCCTTCGACAAGACGAACCGGTCGTTCGCGAGGTTCTTGGGATCGGACACGTGGGTGCGCAGATGCGCCGTGTACAGGACGGCAACAAGATGAGCAGCCGAGAGGGAGGACGTGGGGTGTCCCGATCCCGCCGCCGTCGACGAGCGGATCGAGTCGACGGCGAGCTGGGCTGCGAGCTCCCTCCACTCGTCCCGCGAAGTGGCCGGCTCGGATGCGCGAACGTCGTTCTGCATGGGGACCTCCGGAGCTCGCGTTCGGACGATCCAGCTTACGAGCGGCTGCGGCCCAACGAGCCCCTGCTACCCTGAACGACCAATGGCCGACTACAAGGAAGTTCGCGTCGAGCGCCTGTACCTCAAGGTGCCCAACACGGACAAGCTTCGGAAGAACGCCGCCGGACGACACCGCCATCTTCTCGCGGCGGGGTGGCGGGAGGTCGAGCGGAAGCCACAGGTCGATCACCTATGGGTGCGCTACGAGCGCTCCGGTCCGCCGCCGCTCAGGCTGCGACTGCCCCGTCCCGACAAGGACGCAGGGCGGTTCGAACGCCGGCCACGAGGCGGGCGAGACTTCGGGCGGGGCGGCCCGCGCGGACGTCGCTGACGCCGGGCGGCAACGCCGGATCCACGGAACGTGGCGAGGGACCCGCGATCGCGGGTCCCTCGTTCTTGTTCTTGCGTTCGTTGAACGGTTTAGCCGACGAGGCGGACGTTCGAGGCCTGCGGACCCTTGTCCCCCTGCGTCACCTCGAACTCGACCTGCTGGCCCTCCTCGAGGTTTCGGTATCCGGCGCCCTCGATCGCGCTGAAGTGCACGAAGACGTCCGGCCCACCTTCCTGGGAGATGAAGCCGTACCCCTTCTCCGGGCTGAACCACTTCACCGTACCGGTTGCCACTGAGCGATCCCTCCTTCCTCGGCCGTCCGGGCCTGTGCTGCCGCCCGTCGGGCCTCCGGCGCCCCGGCGCCGGGAGGGAACTGCTCGCGTTGCCGAACAACCGTGCGGTGCCCTCGACAGCCGACGATATCACCATGGCTGGGCGCGCCGCCTCGGGAATCGCGCACGTACTTGCCGTCCCACTCCCGAATGATGTTCGGAAATCCGGCTGTTCGACTGAACGAACCGCGGGTATGATGTCCCACTACCCTGATCCTTCCGGCGCCCCGCCGACCCGGAATCGCGCCGATGAGAGAACGAGCGATGGACGAGACAACACCCGAGGACAGGACCCGTCCGCGTCACGAAGCCGGGCACGCCCACGCCGCGGAGCAGCCGTTCACCTATCCGCTCACGCGCGAGTACGTCGAGCCTGACTGGACCAGGATCCCCGGCTACCGCGACGTCACGAAGGAACAGTGGGAGTCCGCGCAGTGGCAGCGCGCCCACACCGTGAAGAACCTGAACGAGCTCAAGCGGGCGCTCGGCGAGCTCCTCGACGACGAGCTCTATGCCGACATCGAGCGCGACCAGCGTGAGCGCGCCACGATGTCGATGCTCCTCCCGCCGCAGATGCTGAATACGCTGGATTTGGCCGATCTCCGCGCCGATCCGGTCCGCCGGTACATGGCACCCGCGTTCAGCGATCGCGCGACGGAGTTTCCCTCACACCCGATGGCCTCACGCGACTCCTTGCACGAGGCCGACATGTGGGCCGTCGAGGGACTCACCCATCGGTACCCGACCAAGGTCCTCGCGGAACTGATCCCGACCTGTCCGCAGTATTGCGGTCACTGCACGCGAATGGACCTCGTGGGCAACGACACCGAGCAATTCCTGAAGTACAAGTTCGAGGCGAAGCAGAACGAGCGCTGGGACGCGATGCTCGATTACCTGCGGCGCACGCCGAGCGTTCGCGACGTCGTTGTCTCCGGCGGCGACATGGCGAACGTCCCCATCAAACGGTTGCAGGAATGGCTCTTCCAGCTCCTCGACATCGAGAACGTTCGAGACGTTCGCATCGCCACGAAGGGCTTGATGGGCATCCCGCAGCACTTCCTCCAGGACGACGTGCTCGCCGGCTACGAAGCGATCGCCGAACGAGCGCATCAGCGCGGGGTCGAGGTGGCGATCCACACGCACGTGAACGCGGCGCAGCAGGTGACGCCGCTCGTAGGCAATGCCGTTCGGAAGCTGCTCGACATGGGCTACCGCGACGTCCGCAACCAGGGAGTGCTGCTCCGCGGCGTGAACACGACTCCGAACCAGGTCCTCGAACTCTGCTTCATGCTGATCGATCACGCCAAGGTCATGCCCTACTACTTCTACATGTGCGACATGATCCCGAACAGCGAGCACTGGCGGCTTTCGGTATGGGAGGCGCAGGAGCTCCAG
Source organism: Actinomycetota bacterium (assembly GCA_036280315.1). Lineage (GTDB taxonomy): Bacteria > Actinomycetota > UBA4738 > UBA4738 > HRBIN12 > CALGFI01. The sequence continues at coordinate 1,567 of DASUQY010000283.1, read as the reverse complement.
TTCGCGATCATGGGATACCTGCCCGGGTTCGCTACTCCTCGATTCGTGTGCGACGTCCCGTTCGTTGGTAAGCGCTGGGTTCACATGGTGAGCAGATACGACCGCACGAAGGGGATCTCTCACTGGCGCAAGAACTACCGGACGGGAATCGAGCACGACGACCCGGAGGCGCTCCAGCGCGAGTACCCCTATTACGACCCGATCTACACGCTCCCCGAGGAGGGTCAGGCGTACTGGCGCGAGTTCCTGGCGCGCGAACCAGGCGTGGAGCTCACCCCGGTCTGACCGCGGCGCTCACGCCTCGGTCACGGTGCCGAACCTCTCCGCCCACGCCTGGAACGTCTCGGCGTCGTAGGCGTGGTACTCGTGCAGATTCGCCTCGAGCGGGTTGTCCGACGGGAACAACAGCGGGCTCTCGGCCAGCGTCTCGTAGTACTGCGCCGTCCCACCGCGCGACTTCTCCGCTTTCTCCCGCATGAGCTCCTGCACGCCGGCGACGGGCGTCATGTACAGGACCCAGTCGGTCACCTGCACGGCGATCTCGGGCCGGTAGAACCAGTCCAGGAACAGGTGCGCGTCGGTCGGGTGCTCCGCGCGCGCCGGGATCTCCAGCGGCGTCACCCACAGCATGCCGCCCTCCTCCGGCACCACGAATTCGAGATCCGGAAGACCGGCGATGTACTTGTAGTAGAAGACGTCGCCGGACCAGGCCATCGTGGCCCACGTGTTCCCCGACGCCATCTCGTCGACGTAGTCCTGGCCGTAGTAGCCGCGGACGACGCCCGCCTCCCGCTGCTCGATCAGCCGTTCGGTGGCACGGTCCACGTCGTCGAGGGTCGCGTCCTTCGGCTCGACCCCCTGCATCAGCAGCGTGAGGCTCAAGGTGTCGACCAATTCGGTCAGCATGCCGACGTGACCGGCCAGCCGCTCGTCCCACAGGTCGGCGAACCGACGGATCTCGAACCCGGTGCGGTTCGGGTCGTACGCGATGCCGGTCACCCCACCCTGCCACGGAATGCTGTGCCCGTTGCCGGGGTCGTACGAGGGATCGCGGAACGCCGACAGGAGGTTCTCGCTGACGTGCGGGATCCGATCGTGGTCGAGTGGCTCGATCCAGCCGGCCTGCCGCATCAGTCCGGCCACCCAGTCCGACAGCGCGATGAGGTCCCAGCCGGTATCACGCTCCTGTTCGAAGAACGGGACCAGCGCCGCAAAGAACTGCTGGTTGTCGTTGATCACCTCGCGGTAGCGAACGTCGATGTCGTGCTCGCTCTCGAACGCCTCCAGCGTGGGGCGGTGTCCGCCGCGCGCCCGGTCGATGTACAGCGGCCACTGTGCGACGGAGAGCTCACCGGCAACGGGCGGCAGCGGCTCGTTCGTCTCGCGCACTTGGGTCCCGTCGGATCCGCACGCCGCGAGGAGCGCTCCGAGCGTGCTCGCGCCGAGCGCACCACGACCGGCGCCATGAAGCAGTCGTCGCCGCGAGATCGGTCGTTCCAACCAACGATGCAGGTCGCCGTCGATCATCCGCCCCCCGTGCTGCCCCCCACGCTGCGGCACGCGCCCG
>DASUQY010000282.1:0-3692 GCA_036280315.1 Actinomycetota bacterium | reverse complement strand
GTCTTCAGGGCACCGGCTTCGAGCCGGCGGAGCTCGGCGACGCCTCGAACCTCCGTGTGGGCCAGCTGGTCGTGGCCATCGGGAACCCCATGGGCTTCGGCGGAACGGTGACCGCGGGCGTGGTGAGCGCCCTCGGTCGCGCGCTCCCCGTGAGCGCGGGCCGTGTCGTGGAGAACGTGATCCAGACGGACGCCGCGCTGAACCCCGGGAACTCCGGCGGCGCGCTCGCCGACGGGCAGGGTCGAGTTGTCGGCATCAACACCGCCGTCGCCGGTGTGGGGCTCGGCCTGGCCGTTCCCATCGACGACTCGACGCGCCGGATCATGCACGCGCTGATGACGGCGGGGAGGTTCCAACGCGCCTACATCGGCATCGCCGGCGGCGGCCGTCCGCTGCCGCCGCGGGTCGCGGCCGCTGTGGGGCGAGACGACGGCGTGGAAGTTATGCAGGTGGTGACCGGGAGCCCCGCGGCTCGGGCGGGCATCCGCTCCGGCGACCTGATCGTCGAGCTGGACGGAGTGCCGGTCGCCGACGCGCGCGATCTCCAGCGGCTGATGGTCGGCGACGTGATCGGCCGGTCGATGAAGGCACGGGTGTGGCGCGGCGGTGAACTTCGAACGATCACGATCCATCCCGCCGAGCTCACGGCCGCCTGAACCCAGGCAGGGAGAACGCGCACCGCGAACGCCCGGCGTAGCTCTCGAAGGCTCCGGGTACGAACCCCCTGGCAGCGGCGATTGCCGCCGCCGAAGGAAGGGGGAACCTTCATGGGACCCGAAGTGTGGATCGTCATCGCGGTCGTCGCGTTGGTCGTGATCGGCGTAGCAGCCTACTTCGTGTGGGCGAACCGGCGAACCGAACGGCTCAAGGAGCAGTTCGGACCCGAGTACGACCGCATGCTTGACGAACGGGAGGACCGAAGGGTCGTCGAGTCCGAGCTCGAGGAGCGACGCGCGCGACGTGACCAGCTCGACATCCGCCCGCTCGATCCCGCCACGCGCCAGCGCTACTCCTCGCAATGGAAGGACGTGCAGGCGCGATTCGTCGACGAGCCCGGTGCGGCCGTCCGAGAGGCCGATGAGCTCGTCACGACGGTGATGCGCGACCGCGGCTACCCGATGGACGACTTCGAGCAGCGGACGGCCGACATCTCGGTCGATCACCCGCAGGTCGTCGAGAACTACCGCTCGGCCCACGGCGTCTTCGAGCGGACCGGTACGACAGGTTCGACCGAGGACAGCACCGAGGAGCTCCGACGGGCGTTCGTTCACTATCGAGCGCTGTTCGCGGAGCTGCTCGAGGAGCCCGCGGACGGGCGGCTACAACAGGCCAGGTAGCGCGGCTGCACCACGCACGGAATAGCCGGCGCGTCGCACGGGTTGATCAATGTGCCCGTGCGACGCCCGGCTTTCTTTTTCATTTCGAGGAGGAACGTGGCCACCTGCGTTACCTGCGGCGACGAGCTGCACCCGGAACGAGCCCAGAAGTACGACTACTGCACCAAGCCAGCGTGCCGACAGCGCAACGCCAGGCCACGCGTGATCGCGACCGTCGGCGTGAACAAGGCCGCCGATCAGTTCGTGGTCCTCGACGACGAGACGCAGGAGGAGATGGCGAGCGGCCGGTTCAAGAAGGAACCGGACGCTCGCGGCTCCGTCCGGCGCCGATCGAAACGAGCGCATGATGGAGACGCACGACACGAGCCGCGCGTGCTGGTCCCCCGTTCGGGCGTGCGTCCGTCCCGGCCGCGATGGAGCGAGGCCCAGGTAGAGCTCGCGCTGACGTACCGCGCGATGGGGATGAAGCCGGACGAGATCGCGAAGAAGCTCGGCTTGACCCCGTACGTCGTCACGCAGATCCTGCTCAGCGCGCAAAGCGCCGGGAAGCGGTGAGGACGATGGCCGATCACAACGCCGGGATCATCGAGCAGTTCCGGGCGAACGAAGGACGCGTCGGGGGCTACTTCGAGGGCGCCACGATGTTGCTCCTTCACACGGCGGGCAGGAAGACGGGTCTCCCGCGAGTGAACCCGCTCGTGTACCTGCCCGACGGCGATCGGTTCGTCGTCTTCGCAACGAAGAGCGGTGCCCCGACCAACCCGCACTGGTACCACAACCTGATGGCGAACCGGGACGTCGAGGTCGAGGTGGGGACCGAGACGATCCCCGTGCGTGCCAGAGAGATCCAGGAGGAGGACGAACGCGCCGAGCTCTACGCCCGGCAGGTCGAACGTCGGCCGGATTTCGGCGAGTACCCAAAGCGCACGGCCCGAAGGATCCCCGTCATCGCGCTCGAGCGCGCCCGAGGTGACGGACCCGCCTGAGCAGCATGTCGGAGGGGCGGCCCTGATACACCGCTTCCCATCCGAGGAGGCCGGGCCGAGCTCCGAACAGGACGATCACCCGCCCGTCCCGCCTCGGCCCCCGACGCAACCCACCGGCGACACGCCATCCGTGCGCGCCTCCGGCGACGAGCGCGGCGGAAGGAGCGACAAACCCGGACCCCCCACGCTCGCGCAGGCGTGAGGCCTCGCGCCGGCATGCTGGGTACGAGCGCACGCCTCCCGTCATCGTGGTCCGCGGCAATCGCGGCCTCGCGGTCGGGAGCTCGCCGATCTCGACCGCCCACAACGAACGCCGAACCTCCAGGACATCGCCCGGGTCGGTGATCTCCTCGTGACGGAGCAGCTCGGCCCACGCCCCTTCGGGCGTGTCGGCGAACGTGTTCACCGGTCCGCCGTCATCCCCGTTCCACCGGCTCGCCGGTTGCCCAGCGGTCTCCCACAGGAACGGGAAGCGCGGATCGGTGTGACGGAAGACGATCACGTCGTTGGCGAAGCCGTGAGCGAACGCGCCAGCGACAACACACTCTCGGCATCTCCGCCGTCGGGGTCCCACTCGCCGGAGAGCAACGAATCGGGTGACCTACCACCGAGGAGCGAGCGCGTCCGCTCGAACCATCTGCGCACACCGACCTCCGAGTACGCGCCGCGAAGCTCCGCGACGATCCGCGCGATCAGGTGCAGGCGTGCAGCCACGACGTCCGGCGTCGGCCGCTGATCCCCGGCGTAGCGTCGAAGGCTCGCAACCGAAACTCCCACCAGCTCCGCGAGGCGCTCGGCGCCGAACAGCTCGATCATCGCCGGCCACTCGAACGCGGGGAGCGGCGAACCCTCCAGCGCACGTTGGAGCTCGCGCAACGCGGCCGCCGCGCGGTCGGGCGAGCGAGACGCCGTCGATCGGAGCGACGCGGCGGCCGACTCGCCGACGCCCACCTCGGCGGCGCGCGTGGCGGCGGAACGGAGCACGTCGAGAGTCAGCTCGTCGACGTCGTCGGCCAGCAGCCCCATGGCCTCCATCGCCTTGAGCACGTCAACCGCGGCCTCGGCGGTCTCCGGGTCGTCGAGCGGAGCCCGGACGGATCGGATCTGGAGCCTTGTCACACTCCGAATGGTATCCGGATGTGTCTCAGCCGTCATCTCGCGACGTTATCGAGCGGCGACGACAGAACCATCTGGTTCGATACCGATGTGCCAAAGACGCCCGTCTACCTGGAGATCGGACGAAAGCGCGTGTTCGCCGGCTCAGTCGACTGGCCAGGCTGGACGCGCAGCGGGCGGGACGAGAACGCCGCGATCGACACGCTCCTCGCGTACGCACCGCGGTACGCGAAGGTCCTCCGGGGAACAGGGC
>DASUQY010000281.1:0-2694 GCA_036280315.1 Actinomycetota bacterium | reverse complement strand
CCCTCGTACGCGACGCCGGCAGCAGAGCGCCACAGGTCGAGCGTGCGCATGTTCGCCAGTGATTCGTCCCACGACATCACCCGAGGAGATCGCTCACCGGCACCGACGAGCTCGTTCACGACGTCGACCTCGACCGTGTAGACGCCCGCGTCCACCGCGGTCGAGATCACCTCCCGCTCGGCCCCCCTCCGCTCCAGGATGATCGCCGGCTCCGGCGCTTTCCGTCCCGGGAGCCAGGGCGACGGTACTGTGATCCGCCCGTCGGATCCGTAGATCCGCACCGCGCTTTCCAGGTTCGCCTCGATCGAACAGGCCACCCGTGCGAGCGGTCCCCCTTCGAAAGCGACGGTCGCAGCCGCCGACAGATCGACACCTGTCGTCCCGATCGACGCGGCGCCGGCCACGTTCGCTGACTCGGCCATGTCGACATCCATCGACGTCGCGGCGACGAGATGCGCCATCGACGTCGTGTAGCACCCCACGTCGAGGATGCTCCCGCCGCCGAGCTCGCGAACCAGAAGGTAGTTCTCCGGCTTCGGTCCCGCGTCGTATCCGAACACCGCGTCGATCATCCGGACCTCGCCGACGGCCCCAGTGTGCAGCAGCTCCACTAATCGGGACGTCTGCGGATGGCAGCGGTACGCAAATGCCTCGAGCAGGAACACATCGTTCCGACGAGCCGCGTCGACGATGAGCGCCGAGTCCGCGTGGTTCATCGCGAGCGGCTTCTCGCACAGCACGTGCTTGCCGTTCTCGGCGGCTCGAATGGCCCACTCGCGATGCGACGGATGGTGGGTCGCGACGTACACGAGGTCGACGTCGTCATCGGCGACCACTCCGTCGTAGCTCGGATGAGATCGGTGAACGTCGAACTCCCGGGCGAAGGCATCAGCGCGCTCGGCGCTCCTGCTGCCGACCGCGACAAGACTGCCGTCACGTGAATCAGCGATCGCCGTCGCCAGCAGACGCGCGATCTTGCCCGTCCCGACGATCCCCCAGCGCACCATGTCAGTACCGAAGCAGCAGCTCGAGCATGGCGCGGTCGAGCCGGTGTCCGTCGAACTCCTCGTAGTCGACGTCGGCGCGATCGCTGTCGAGCGGTCCGTACGCGCCGCGGAGGTTCCACAGACACCATCCCCACCCGGCCTGCCGGAACAGGCTGAGGAAATCCTCCATCCAAGCGAGCGTCACCGCGTGCGGTGTCTCCTTGTAGTTGCCGAACTCGCCCACGTGGACGCCGACGCCTCGGCTCTCGAGCGCCTTCCACGGCTGGACCCGCTGTCGCCGCAACGCGTCGCGGTCGATCAGTTCGGGCACGCCGCGAAGCGGCCACGTCGGTTCGTCCCAGCCCTCCGCTCCCGGGAACCACGGCGCGCGATGGTGGCTGATCCGCCACGGGTCGTATGCGTGGAGGCTCTGGGCAACTCCGAGATCCGCGAGTCCGAACACCGGCGTCCATCCGAGATCCAAACCGTCGACGATGATCAGGCGCTCCGGGTCCTTCTCGCGGATCGCCGTTACGAGTCGCTCGACCACTCGGTTGTGCGACGCCTCGTCGACGTCCATCGGTTCGTTCAGCAGGTTGAAGCTCATGCGTTCGTTGGGGATGCCGCGGAAGCGCTCCGCGAACGCGGCCCACTGGAAAGCACACGCCTCCTGCGTCCCCTCATCGGTCCACAGGCTCGTCGCCTCGCGCGGCCGGTTCACGCAGTAGCCCGGCGCTCGGTGGAAGTTGACGTTCACGTGGACGCCGTACTGGCGACCCCATTCGACAGCCTGATCGATATCGGCGAGCACAGACTCCGTTAGCCGGTAGAAGTCACTGTCGTCCGTCCAAGTCCTGTAGTCCATCGGCAGCCGAACGAAGTCGAACCCCCACCTCGCGATCAGCTCGAAATCCGACTCGCGGAACGCGGTGTTCCGCTCCGGGCGGTCGATGGAGAACTTCTCGACGAGGTTGAACCCGCGCCACCGCGCGAGCGATGAGGGCGTAGCGGGCGGCAGGGCGCGCTCGACGGCGACGGTCACGTCGAACGGCGCTCGATCATCGGCACGTCGCTATTGACGTCCGGGCCGAAGAACTTGATCACGACGAGCTGATCGCGGCCGGTGTTCCGGACCTCGACGCCGCGCACCGCGCGATCGTGCGTGACGAGGACCTCGTCGTGGTCCGGATCCCGGCCCGCGACGGGAACGCCGCCGTAGGTACCGGAGCCGGACCACACCAACACGTTGTAGACGCCGGCGTCCTTCGTCACGTATGTGCGCTCCGGATCGACGACGAGCTTCTTCCCGCTGAACTTCGTCGTGCCGTAGTAGATCCAGAACTCCTCGCCACCGTCGTGCCCGGACCCTTCGATCGGCTGCGGCGTCAGATGGTGGTTCTCGTAGAAGTACGGATCGCCGTTCGCTTCCCAGTCGATCAGCTCGAGGATGAACCGTTCCCCCTTCGTTTCGCGATCCTCGGCCCGCACGTCCTTCCACAGCAGATCCTTTGAGATGATCCTCCCGGCGTTCAGGGCCTGGAGCATCGCGAACACGTCCGAGTCCTCTTGCAGCTCGATCGTGAGCGCGCTCCCCGGCGCGTGGAGGACGCCAGAAGGGATGTGGAACCCCTGGTCGGCGACGAGCGCGTATCCCACCGAGTGCTGCAGGATCAGATCGCTGTCCCACCGCTCCAGATACGGCAGGAGC
>DASUQY010000280.1:0-6733 GCA_036280315.1 Actinomycetota bacterium | reverse complement strand
CGCGAGACCATCGAGGAACCGGCCGACGGCAACGCCGGCGTCCCACTCGTACCGGGCGTCCACGGCGTGATCCACCGCGCCAACGGCCCCGCGGAACTGGGCGTCGGACAAGGGATGTCCCGCGGTGGCGTACGGCGGTGTCTGGACGACCGGGAGCGACGTCGCAGCCGCCGTAGTGGAGGGCTCCGGCGGCGACGAGCCGGACGATCGCGTTACGCCGTCACGTCCCATGACGACCACCGTTCCCACCTGCATCAGGTCGCCCCACGCCTGGGCGACGCCGCGCTCGGGCGTTCCGGGAACCTGTCGCTCGCCCGCATCGCCCCGCAGCTGCCAGTACAGCTCGGCGATCTTCATCAGACCCGCCGCGGCGATTGGGTTCCCCACCCCGAGCAGACCGCCGGACGGGCAACTCGGCAGGTCCCCGTCGCGATTCAGCACGCCGTCGCGCGCTGCCTCGGGCGCCTTGCCCGGTTCGAACAGCAACAGCCCCTCGAGATGATGCAGCTCCTTGTAGTCGAACGGGTCGTACGGCTCGACGACGTGGATCTGCTTGCGCGGTTCGGTCACGCCCGCCATGTTGTAGGCCATGCGCGCGGCGTTGGCGACGTACTCGGGGAACACCAGATCGCGGTTCGTCCAGTACGTCGTGTCGAGGTTCCAACCGACGCCATCGATCCACACCGGTCGGTCTGTGATCCTGCGCGCTGCCTCCTCGCTCGCCACGACGACCGCGACCGCTCCGTCGCTGATCGGTGACACGTCGAGTCGCTGCACCGGCCACGCGAGCGTCTCGGACCCGAGCACGTCCTCCACTGTGATGTCGCTCTGGCCGAGCAGCGCGGCGGGGTGGCCTGCCGCGTTTCGCTTGTTCTTGACCGCGATCTGTGCGATGTCGCGCTTGTCGAGGTCGTACACGCTCATGTACCGGTTCATCTCGAGGGCGAAGATCCACAGCAGGTTCGGACCGAGCGGCCGCTCCAAGACGTTGTCGAAGATCGTTAGGAACGCGCCCTGCGGGTGCGGCTGCGTGGAGGACATCTTCTCCTCGGCGACGGCGAGCACGACGTCCGCCATGCCGCTCGCGACCGTGTACCACGCCTGGATCGCGGTGAACACGCCGCTGCCGCCGCCGACGTACGTACGGATGAACGGCTTGCCGAACGCGCCCGCGCCGTCGGACAGATACTCCCCCTTCATGTGCACGCCATCGAACGCGTCCGGCGCGCTCGTCAGACACACCGCGTCCACGTGATCGAGGGTCAGCTCGCACGAGTCGAGCGCGGCGCGCGATGCCTCCCACGCGAGCTCCTTCCCGGTCTCCTGAGCACGCCGAACGAACTTCGTCATGCCGGCGCCGACCACCGCGACGCGACGCGCCATCAGCCGTGCTCCGACAGGTACTCGATGATCTGCATCGAGTTGCCGTCCGGATCACCGAACGACGCGTACCGGGCGTAGCCCGACACCTCGCCCATGTGCTCGTCGAACACGACGCCGCGCTCCTCGAGCGCCGCCTTCGCCGCATCCAGGTCGTGGACGAGGAACACAGCCGTGCCACCGTGATCGCCCACGTGACCATCGACGTGGCCGTGCAGTCCGAGGCGCACCGTGCCGCCGTCGAGCTCGGTCCACCGATCCCCCCGGCGGAGCACGGACAGCCCGAGCTTGTCCGCGTAGAACTCGACCGCCCGGTCCATGTCGCTCACCCAGAACCACACGTGATCGACGCCCAGGAGCTTCATCCCCCGGCCCCCGTCATTTCCGGGGGTTCGCACAACGTTCGCTTCGCTCACTGTGCTACCCCCCGGCCCCCGCGTCGTTCGCCAGGACCACCACGGCCGACGACGTGCTCGGCACCTGACGAGCCGATTGCGCGACGGCGACATACGCCTCGTCGACCTGCCGCTCCCCCGCTTCGCCGCGCAGCTGCTCCACGCACTCCAGCACGCGGACGAGACCGTTCGCCTCGAACAGGTTCCCCTGACCGATGGAACCGCCGGACGCGTTCACGGACATCTCGCCGCCGATGTCGAGGTCCCCGTCCTCGAGCAGCGAGGCGAGCTCGGGCCCGTCGGCGATTCCGAGCGCCTCGAGGTGCTCGAGCTCGCGGAACGCATAGACGTCGTCGACCTCAGCGAGATCGATCTCCTCGGCGGGATCTCCGACGTCCGCGAGCCGGTAGGCCATCTCCGCCGCGCGCGTCGTGGACTCGGCGTGTCCCCACAACCGGCTCTCGAGCGACGGGCTCGACGACGCCCACCCCGCGCCGAGGATCCACACCGGCGCCTCGGTCAGCTCTCGCGCGCGTTCCTCCGACGCCAAGACCAGCACCACGCAGCCGTCGGCACGCCGCGCCATCTCGAGGTCCCGAAGTGGCCATGAAACCGGTGTCGAGTCGTCGACGTCTTCGACGGAGAGCTGCGCCGGATACGCCGCACGCGGGTTGTCGAGCGCGTTCGTACGGTTCTTCGAGGCGACCATCGCGCAGTGCTCCTCCGAGAGCCCGGTGCGTTCGAGGAACGCGTTCATCTCGAGACCCGCGACGTTCAGCGTCGAGATGCCGAGCGGCCGGTTCAGAACCGGGTCGAGGGCGAACGCCTCGATGGCTCCGAGCGAGCGAACGTCCGAAACCTTGCTGTGCGCCTCGACCGCGACGACGGACGCAATCCCCGAACGGATCAGCATGAGCGCCGTCACGAACCCGAACAGTCCGTCGCCGGCGACCGTCTGCACCGGCCGTTGCACGGCGCCGAGTTGATCCGGCACGTACTCGTCGAAGATGGACGTTCCCTCGAGGAAGTCCTCCGAACAGCACACGAACGAGTCGACGCCCGTTCTCGGATCGACGCCGGCGTCGAAGTAGGCGCGCTGCGCCGCCTCGAACATCAGCTCCTTGTACGAGACACCGGCCGTGATGGGGGCGAACCCCGCGTGACCGATCCCCACGACCGCGACGCGCGGCTCCACGTCCTCGATTCTCCCATCGCTCGCGATCGTGCGGCCAACCGTCACACTGTCGCCGTCGCCCGCGCCGGGCGTACGCGGTCCGCGAACCGCGCCGCGATCGGTCCGGCGATCGCGAGCAGCAGCACGTACGCCGCGGCGAGCGGTCCGAGCTCGGGCTCGACGCCCACCGTGACACCGATTCCGGCGATGACGATCGAGAACTCGCCCCTGGCGATCAGCGCCGCGCCCGCACGGATGCGACCGCGCCGTCCGATCCCGCCGCGACGCGCCGCCACCCACCCGGTGAGGAACTTCGTCCCCCCACCGACCGCGGCGAGCAGGAGGGCCGGCACCGCCGCGTCGGGCAGCGAGCCGGGATCGATTCGAAACCCGAAGAAGATGAAGAACACGCCGGCGAAGACGGCGCGGAGCGGGACCAACAACGAACGAGCGCGCTCTGCTGCCGGTCCGGAGAACGCGATCCCCGCCAGGAACGCGCCGACCGCTGCGGAGACGTTCAACGCCTCGGTGAGGCCTGCCGTTAGGAGAAGAACCCCGAGGATGCCGAACAGCATCGCCTCGTCCGAATGACTGAACACCAGGCGACTGAGCGCCGGGCCGAACCACGCGCCGGCGGCGAGCACCGCGCCCACCACGACGACCGCGATGAGCACGGCTATCACGACGCGCCCCACGCCGCCGCCGACCAGCAGGACGGTGACGAACGGAAGGTAACCGGCCATCACGAGGTCCTCGACGACAAGGATGGCGAGGACGATTGGCGTCTCGCGGTTGCCCATCCATCCCAGGTCGTCCATGGTCCTTGCGATCACCCCGGACGACGAGATGTACGTGATACCGGCGAGCAGGATCGCGGGGACGAGATCCCACCCCATGATCAGCCCGAGCGCGAGTCCCGGCGTCGCGTTGAGGAGGGCGTCGAGTGCACCGGCGGTCGTTGACGCGCGAAGAGCATCCACGAGTTCGCGCGCCGAGTACTCCAGGCCCAGCGTGAACAGGAGCAGGATCAGTCCGATCTCGGCGCCTGCCTCGATGAACCCCTCCGCCGTCACCAACGGTGCGACGCCTCCTTCGCCGAAGGCGAGCCCGGCGAACAGGTAGAGGGGGATCGGGGAGAACCCGAAGCGGACGGCGATCCGCGACAGGACCGCCAGGAGGAGAGTCACCCCGCCCAGCTCGACGAGGAACAGCGCGTCCGGCACGCGTCAGCCCGCGCGTAGCAGGACGACGAGCTCTTCGATCCCCCGCGGCGTCCCGACGACCACGAGGACATCGCCCGCCTCGATGCCGAACTCGGGACCCGGCGCAGGGAACGCGGCGTCGTCGCGCAGCACCGCGACGATCGAGACGCCGGTTCGGGTTCGTGCAGCCGTGGCCCCCACGGTCTTGCCCGCGTACGGCGAGGTGGCGGGGAGCGGCAGCCGATCGACGGCGAGACCCTCGACCTGCCGCTGCAGCTCGACGAGCTCCTTCGCCACCTGCGAGACACCTAGCAGCTCGGCGAGTGTCCGGCTGTCCTCGGGTCCCAGCCGGAGAAGATCGTGACTCGTGTCGGGATCGCCACGCTCGTAGAGCACGAGCTCGCGTTCTCCCGTTCGGTGGTGGACGACGCCGACGCGAGCACCGCCCTCGGTCACGAACTCGTAGCGGACGCCGATGCCGGGAAGCTCGACCTCGTTGACCACGGCCACGCGGCCATCCTCGCAGAGGAGGCAGTCGTGCGGATCGAGCGTGCGGGCGGCAGCATCCCATCGGCAGCATCGCGCCGCCGATCGCGGTCAGTCGCCGAGGATCTTCTTCTTCTGGTTCTGGAACTCTGCCTCGGTGAGAACGCCGCGATCGCGCAGCCCGGCCAGGCGCTCGAGCTCGGTCGTCACCGACGGGGCGGCCGGCGATGGGCGGGATGCATTGGACTGGTACATCCGTTCCTTGTTGCGCTCTCCCTGCTCGTAGATCGTCCGTTGCACGCTTTCGGGATGGCGGATGTTCGCGAACACGTTCCGGCCGAACTCGCTCGCGGACTGGATCACCAGGTCGCCCGCCCCGACCATCCGTTCGAACACCGACTGCTGGAACCGAACGTCGTTGATGGCCTCGAGGGGGATCTCCATCGTCCGCTTGGCGATGAAGCCCTCTCGATGGATCACTCGGTCGCTCGTGAGGGCGAAGGTCGACGTCACCCAGGCAACGAACGCGCGCACGGGATACCACAGCAGGATGAGCACGCCGACGGAGAGCGCGATCCACAGCACCGCGGTCCTGGCGGAGCCGTCGTCGGGCGCGTAGACCAGCGCGAGGATCCACCCCACGACGACGAGCACCGTCACGAAGATCGGAGCGACGAGCGCGATCCAGTGCGGACGAAGATCGAGCACGAGCTCTTCGCCTTCGATGAGCAGCCGTCGCGGGAACGCCATCGGGCGGGAGCTTACTGCAGGTGCTCGACCTCACCGAACCGAACGCGCTCGACCGCATCGCCGACGCGGACGACGAGCGCGCCGGTCTCGTCGATGTCGACGGCGTGGCCTTCAACTACCTTCCCATCGGTCGTCCGCGCGCGGATCCGGGAGCCGAGCGTCGAGCAAACGTCCCGGTACGACCCGACCACGTCGTGCCCGAACGAGTCGTTCGACGGCCGGTATCCGCGGGCGAACCCGTGGAGGAACGCCGTCAACAGCATCTCGTCGTCGGCGTCGACGGCTGCGGCGTTCGGAACGTCGCTCGGCGGCGACCCGAGATTGACCCCGATCCCGACAACGATGAATTCGACGCTCGATCCCGCAACGCGTGCCTCGGCCAGGATTCCCCCGGCCTTGCGACCGTTCACCAGAACGTCGTTCGGCCACTTGCACGTGGCGTCCGCCGCAGCGACGTCGCGACACGCCGTGGTCAAGGCGGTGCCCGCCAGCAACGAGATGGTGCCGATCGAATCAGGCTCGAGCGGCGGTCGCAGTACGAGCGAGAACAACAGGGCGTGGCCCGGTTGGTCCCTCCAGGTTCGGCCCTGACGTCCGCGGCCCGCCGTCTGGTGGCCCGCCGCGACGAGCGTCCACTCCGGCGCGCCGTCGATCGCCATCCGCAACGCCGTTGCCTGGGTCGAACCGGTAACCTCGTCGAATCGCACGGGCGCGTGCAGCCCCGCCCGCTCGAGCGCGCGCGAAAGCGCCTGTTCGGAAAGCATCTCGGAGGTTTGACTCCCCTTCGGGGGTCCTCGATTATCGGCTGCCGGAGCGGACCGCGTGGCGAAACCTCGGATCCTCATCGCGAACCGCGGCGAGATCGCCGTCCGCATCATCCGGACCGTTCGAGAGCTCGGCTACACGTCGATCGCCGTGTACAGCGACGCCGATCGCGACGCGCTCCACGTCGAGATGGCCGACCACGCGTACCGGATCGGTCCGCCGCTCCCCGCCGAGTCCTACCTGTCGATCGGGGCGATCCTGGAAGCGGCCACCAAGTCGAGGGCCACCATGGTTCACCCCGGCTACGGCTTCCTGTCCGAGCGCGCCCAGTTCGCCCGCGCCGTCGAACAGGCCGGCATCACGTTCATCGGGCCGCCGGCCGACGCCATCGAGATGATGGGCGACAAGGCCGTCGCCAGACAGGCGGCCGACCGCATCGGCGTTCCGATCGTCCCGGGGACACCCGAGCCGGTCACGATCGAGGACGCGCCGCGGGAGGCAGAGCGCATCGGCTATCCGGTGCTCGTGAAGGCGGCGTTCGGCGGCGGCGGCCGCGGTATGCACGTCGTCAGGAAGCCCGA
>DASUQY010000279.1:0-3571 GCA_036280315.1 Actinomycetota bacterium | reverse complement strand
GATGAGGCTTCCGCCGGAGAACAGCGCGCTCGGCGCTGAGGATCCTGCCTGGTGGAGGAGGTACGAGGTGTGCTCCGGTGTGTGACCGGGTGTTGTGAGCGCGACGAGCGTGAGGTCGCCGACGCTGAGCGCGTCGCCTTCATCCATCGGCTCGTACGCGAACCGGTAGCCGGCGCGCGCCGGACCGACGACGTCCGCGCCTGCCGCGGTTCTGAGCTCCTGCACACCGGAGACGTAGTCGTTGTGGACGTGCGTCTCGACGACGTACCGGATGCGAACGCCTCGTGCTACGGCCACATCGAGCAGCCGCACCACGTCACGCTGCGGATCGACCACCGCGGCCTCGGCGCCGGACGACACGAGGTAGCTGTTGTCGCCGAGACCAGGCGTCGTGAGGACCTCGACCGCCACGCACGGCATCGTAGTAGGGCGGTCGGGGGGCGGGCGTCCGGAGTCTTGAACGGACGTCTGGGCGGGGGTACAAGGGACCGACCGCATGCCCGCCTCCGACGAGCTTCCCCGCGGCGACGCACGCCTCATCGAGGCGTTCTGTGGGCATCTCGCGTTCGAGCGTCACCTCGCCGAGGGCACGGTGACGGCGTATCGCCGCGACCTCACGCAGCTGGCGCACTTCCTGGTGCGTCTTCGTCGATCGCTCCCTTCCGCGACGCTTCACGACCTTCGTCGCTACCTCGCCCAGCTCTCGACGCTGGGCTACGCGCGGGCCTCGGTGGCGCGTCGCGTCGGTGCCATCCACACCTTCTACCGATGGGCCTCGGCGAACGATCACGTGCACGTGGATCCGGCGGCGCTCCTCGGCAGGCCGAAGGTCGCGTCGCGCCTTCCGGTCGTGTTGCGTGTTCCGGAAGCGACCGCCCTCGTCGAGACACCTGAGCCGGCGAGTGACAACGACGTCGCGCGTGCCATCGCCCTTCGGGATCGCGCGATCCTGGAGCTGATGTACGGGTCCGGACTCCGCGTGAGCGAGGTCGCCGGCCTGGCGCTCGACCGCGTCGACCTCCGTCGCGGACGCGTCCTGGTGTTCGGGAAGGGGTCGAAGGAGCGCGAACTACCGTTGTCGGAACCCACCCGTGACGCCCTAATGGCGTGGATCAGACGAGGACGGCCGATATTGGCGGCCGACAGTCAACCCGCGCTCTTCCTAAACCGAAAGAACGACCAGTTGGGTGTACGCGACATCCGTCGCCTTGTGGGACGATACGGGGGCGCCGCTCTCGCGGGGAGACGGGTGACGCCACACACGCTTCGACATTCGTTCGCGACGCACTTGCTTGAGGGAGGGGCAGACATCCGGGCTGTTCAGGAACTTCTGGGGCACGCGAGCGTCGCCACGACCCAGCGGTACACGCACGTCTCTCGTGCGCGCCTGTTCGAGGCGTACCGACAGAGTCATCCGAGGGCATGATGGCGCGCGCCACGAACACGTCCGAGAAGCGGCCGAAGGCCGCGGGCAATGGCTCATCGAAGGTCGTCGTGAAGCCGTCGACGAAGGTCGATCCGGTATCCGTATCGACCGCGTCGACGACGGTGCGCAGCGGGCGTCCGCAGCCCGACCCGACCGACGAGCTCTCCCGTCTGTGGCAGGAGTTCAAGCGAAGCGCGTCGCCGTCCGCGCGTGAGCGGTTGATCCTTCACTATGCGCCGCTCGTGAAGTACGTCGCGAGCCGTGTCGCGACGGGACTGCCGTCGAGCGTCGAGCAGGCCGACCTCGTCTCATACGGGATGTTCGGCTTGATCGACGCGCTCGAGAAGTTCGAGCCGCCGCGGGGCAACAAGTTCGAGACATACGCGATCCCGCGCATCAAGGGCGCGATCATCGACGAGCTCCGCGCGATGGACTGGGTGCCGCGGTCGGTGCGGTTCAAGGCGCGCGAGATCGAGAAGGCGTACGCGGACCTCGAGTCGATCCTGAAACGCGCGCCGAGCGAGCGAGAGGTCGCCGAACGACTCGGAGTCTCGCTCCGCGAGCTGCACGACGTCATCAACCAGATCTCCTTCGTGTCGGTCTTCGCGCTCGACGAGCTGCTCTCGGTGGGAACCGATCGCGGCGAGCAGATCTCGCTCCTCGACACGCTCGCCGATCGCGGTGTCGACCCCACGACGAGCCTCGAGAGTCAGGAGACGCGCGGCATGCTCGCCGCAGCGATCAACTCGCTCTCCGAACGCGAGAAGATCGTCGTGACGCTGTACTACTTCGAGGGGCTCACGCTCGCAGAGATCGGCGACGTGCTCGGCGTCACGGAGTCGCGCGTCTGCCAGATCCATACGAAGGCGGTTGGGCAGCTGCGATTGCAGTTCGTCGAATCCGACTGACGCTTCGCGATACACCATCCCGCTCGTTCGCCTGTGCGGCGCGTCACAGCATCCGAAGACGCCTCACGGTAGCTTCGATGCCTCGAAGGAGGTTCGGGTGGGCGTCGTGGTTCCCTCCGTCCTCCCCCTTCTGCTCGCGTTGACCGTTCCCGTGCGGATCGGCGTCGTCGAGCCGTTGGGCGCTGCGGCGCCGACGTCTGGGACGTGGGCGTGGCCCGTCGTCGGACCGGTCATCGGCACGTTCGATCCGCCCGACACGCCGTTCGGGGCGGGCCACCGCGGAATCGACATCGCCACAGAGGTCGGAACCTTCGTCATCGCTCCCGAGCCGGGCGTCGTCGCGTTCGCCGGCAAGATCGGCGGTGAGCTGTTCGTTACGCTCGACCACGGTGGGGGGCTCACCAGCACCTACTCGTGGGTTTCGAGCGCACTCGTCCGCAAGGGCGACTCGGTTCCGCGGGGCGCCGTCATCGCGTTGAGCGGGCGCGGACATCCGGACTCGACAACGGCGCATTTGCACTTCGGCGTCCGCCGTGACGGGGTCTACCTCGATCCGCTGTCGTTCCTCGTGCCGCCGAACGTCTCCGAGTTCATCCGCCTCGCGCCGCTGGACGACGTCGCCGCCTGACGCAGCTTCGCGTCGCGGATCGACGGCGCGTCGATAGGATGAGCCGCTTCTCGACCTCCTATGTCACAGACGCGCTCGTTCCTGGCGAATGCATGCCGGCGCAGGCCGGTCGTCGTCGTCTTTTCGGTCGCCGCCGTCGTTTCCTACGCGCTCGCCGCCGCGAGCGCGTTCGCACAGACGAGCGGTGGCCCCGAGTGGCCGCAGTTCCAGGGCGGGCCCGAACATCGTGGCGTATCGGAGAGCGGCCCGGCACCTCCGTATCGAACCCGGTGGACGTTCACCAGTCCGGACGGATCGGGGCTCTCTAGCGCCGTCATCGTCGACGGCCTGGCGATCTCCGTTGGCCGCGCATCTGTTTACGCGGTCGACGTCGCGACAGGCGAGCTGGCGTGGGACGTCGCTCGCGCGGACGGACCGGTCTCGTCCCCGGCGATCGCGTCTGGGAGGCGACTCACGTTGCTGTACGTCGACGGGGGAGCTTCGACGACACCGTCGCCCTCGCCCACGCCCGTGGATGAGTCGCCCTCACCGTCACCGGACAACGAGGCCGAGGCCGCCGCCGCCAGCGCTTCCCTCGTGGCGATCGGTCTGGAAGATCAACGTGAGGTG
>DASUQY010000278.1:0-3007 GCA_036280315.1 Actinomycetota bacterium | reverse complement strand
GTCCCCCGGCGGCCGTCGGACCACGCGATCTGGTCGGCGCGCAGCAACGCGTTGTTGATGCGCCTGACGAGCACTGGAACGCTGTTCGCCGGATAGAGCGATTGATCCGGATAGGTGTGTCCGGCGACATTCGCGTCGGCGGCCACCTGCCACCCGGAGACGTAGATCGCATCGAGGCCCGCCTTGACCATCTCGACGGCCTGTCCGCCCGTCAGCGCGCCGAGCGTGGCCACGGACTCGCGGCTCCTCATGAGTGACCACAGCCGCTCGGCGCCGAGACGGGCGAGCGTGTGCTCGACGCTGACGGAGCCGCGGAGGGCGATCACGCCGTCCGCCGTGTACGGGCGTTCGACGCCCTTCCAGCGAGAGCTCGAACGCCAGTGGGTCGTGAGGTTGTCCCCCTCACGACGAGCACGTTCCTGGTGCGTGATATCGATCATGCTCGCCTCCTTCGAAAGCGATCGCTGAACGGCGAATCGAACGATCCTTGCGCTCGGCGCGGATCGAAGAGGGCACGTACGCAGGCCGTTCGGCCGGCCCGAGGCGGTGCCCTAGGAGAGGGCTACCAGGAAGAACGCGGCGAAATTGAATGGCCGCTCAATCTTCATGAGGCGAGTCTGCCCCACCCGGCAGGGCCGTGTCAAACAGATTTGGGTCAGGGGACGATCTTCGAGATGGGGATCTCGAGGATGTCGGTCGCGCCGCGTTCCTTGAGCAGTGGGATCAGCCGATTCACCTGATCCTTGTCGACCACCGTCTCGACCGCGTAGCCGCCCTCCTGCAGGCGCGACACCGTGGGCGACTTCATCGCCGGGACGGCATCGACCACCGCGTCGAGGTCGGACTCTCCCACGTTCATCTTGATGAGCACGCGCCCTTCCGCGCGGATGGCACCGAGGAGCAACGTGGTCACGTCGTTCATCGCTCTGCGCTTCGCCGCGTCGGCGGCGGCGTCACGGTTCGCCACGAGGACGGGCTCCGACGTCATGAGCGTCTCGATGATCTTCATCCCGTGCGCCCGGAGCGTGCTGCCGGTCTCCGTGACGTCGACGATCGCGTCGACGATCTCCGGCACCTTCGCCTCGGTCGCGCCGAACGACCAGACCACACGAACGTCGATTCCGAGGTCGTCGAAGTACCGCTTCGTCAGGTTCACGAACTCCGTCGAGATCCGGGAGCCCGTCGGCATCTCCTTCGCGCTGTTCGCCGGGTGATCCGCGGGAACCGCGAGGACGACGCTCGTCCCGCGGCCCGTTCCGCTCTTGGCGTACGTGAGGGACGTCAGCACCTCGACGTCCGCGTCCGTCTCGGCGATCCAGTCCTGACCGGTGATGCCGAGGTCGAACAATCCGTCCTGGACGTAGAGTGGAATCTCTTGCGGCCGGAGAAGCGAGACGCGCTCGATCCTCTCGTCGTCGATCGTGCCGTGGTAGTCGCGGTCCGATCCGCGCCGAACGCGAAGATCGGCCTCCTCGAACAGCCGAAGCGTCTGCTGCTCGAGCGAGCCTTTCGGCAGGACCAGTCGCAGCATTACAGCCCCCGGAAGAAGCACGAGCGTTCGCCCGTGTGGCAGGCCGCGCCCACCTGGTGCACGCGCACGAGCAGGACGTCGCCGTCGCAGTCGACCCGGATCTCGTCGACATGCTGGACGTGACCGCTCGTCTCGCCCTTTCGCCAGAGCTCCTGCCTCGAGCGGCTCCAGAAGACCGTGCGCTTCTCGTCGAGCGTGCGGTCGAGCGACTCACGGTTCATCCACCCAACCATCAGCACGTCGCCATTCTCCGCATCCTGGATCACCGCGGGGATCAGCCCGCGCTCGTCGAACGTGAGGTCGTCGAGGGCGACCGTCTCCATCACGACGTCCTCACCGGGATCTCGCGCTCCTCGAGGTAACGCTTCACGTCGCCGATCGTCAGCTCCTCGAAGTGGAACCTCGACGCGGCGAGAGCGGCGTCGGCGCCGCCGTCGGTCAGCGCCTCCGCGAAGTGCTCGACCCGCCCAGCGCCGCCACTCGCGACGAGCGGGACGTTCACGGCGTCACCGACCGCGCGGAGCAGATCGAGGTCGTATCCCTGCCCGGTTCCGTCTCGGTCCATGGAGGTGAGGAGTACTTCGCCCGCCCCGTGGCGTTCGGTTGCCTCGGCCGTCCACTGGACCGCGTCGCGGCCCGTTGCCGTTCGGCCGGCGTCGACGTAGACCTCCCAGCCGCCGTTCCGGCGCTTCGCGTCGATCGCGATGACCATGCACTGCGTGCCGAACCGCTCCGCGCACCGGGCGAGCAACGACGGATCGCGGACCGCCGCGCTGTTGATCGCCACCTTGTCGGCGCCGGCGCGGAGCAACGTCCTCACGTCGTCTTCGGTCCGCACGCCGCCGCCGACCGTGAGCGGAATGAACACCTGTTCCGCCGTTCGACCGATCACGTCGAGTGTCGCCTGACGTCCCTCAACGGTGGCGGTGATGTCGAGGAACACCAGCTCGTCGGCGCCCTCGGCATCGTAGCGCGCCGCCAGCTCGACGGGATCACCGGCGTCGCGAAGATCGACGAACCGCGTGCCCTTCACGACGCGGCCGGCGTCGACGTCGAGGCACGGCAGGATGCGCTTGGCCAGCGTCGTCGACACGGTCATCCTCGAACGACCTCGTGCATCTTGAGCGTCCCCGCGTACATCGCCTTGCCGATCACGACGGCTTCCACGCCGATCTCGCGCAGCGCCCAGACGTCGTCGGCGACTCGAACGCCTCCGCTTGCGATCACCGGCCTGTCGGTGAGTTCGAGCGTCCGGCGGTACAGGTCGAGGTCGGGCCCGTCCATCGTTCCATCGCGAACGATGGACGTGACGAGCAACCGCGGAGCGTTCGCTTCGTCTAGCGCCTTCAGCGCGTCGCCGAGCGGGGGTCCGTCCTCGCGCCAGCCGTGGGTCATCACTCGGCCGTCGCGCACGTCAACCGCCACGACCATCCGGTCCCCGAACCGCCGAACGGCGTCCGTGACGAAGCCGGCGTC
>DASUQY010000277.1:0-7386 GCA_036280315.1 Actinomycetota bacterium | reverse complement strand
CGCGCGAGCCATCTTGCCACGGCCAGCGCGATCGCCGCGGCGGCGATGCCGGCGAGGACGAGCTGCCACCAGAATTCGAACGGGAACCTCGTCGAGGCGACCCAGAAGCCCGGCTCCTCGCGCGCGGCATAGAACATCCCGCCCGCACCTTCCTGGCGCCATGGCACGGCGGCGAACATGACCCCGTCCTGCACGCCCACGTGGACGCCGCCATCGAATGTTGGAAGCTCTCCGAGCGGCTCTCCGATCCACGTGAGGGCGCCTTCTTCGGTCCAGGCGTAGGACGTGGTGCCGTCGTCGGCGAAGGCGTCGCTGCGGCTCCGTGTCTGTGCCAGTCGAAGGAGCTCGACGAGGTCCGCGTCGCGGAACGAGTTCCGCAGTGCGAACCCGAGCAGGAAGTACACGAGCGCGACGGTGAGCCCGACGGCGAACACGATCACCGAACCCAGCTTGGCGCGGATCGTCGGGAGCTTTTCGAACGGTCGCATTCTCACCTGCGGCCTCCGCTTACGCCGCGTCGTCGCGGAACGCGTAGCCGACGCCGTGCACGGTTCGAACGAACCGTGTGGTTCCATCCTCACCAAGCTTGCGCCGCAACCTCGCGACGTGCGAGTCGACGACGCGCCCTCCCGCGTAGTCGCGGTAGCCCCACACGCGATCCATCAGCTGCTCCCGTGTGAACACCACGCCGGGGTCGCGTGCGAGTGTGAGAAGGATCTCGAACTCGAGCGGCGTGAGCTGTATCTCGATTGCGTCCACATACACCCGGCGCCGCGCGGCGTCGATCGAGAGCGCCCCGAGGCGAAGCGTCTCACCCGACGTCGCTTGCGCCACGCGCTCCGATCGTCGAAGGATGGCGCGCACGCGGACGGCGAGCTCCCGCAGGCTGAACGGCTTGGTGAGGTAGTCGTCGGCTCCGACGGCGAAGCCCGCGACCTTGTCGGCCTCTTCCGTTCGCGCGGTGAGCATCAGGACGGGAACCCACCGGTCGCGCTGCAGCCGCTTGCACACCTCGAGCCCGTCCATGCCCGGAAGCATCAGGTCCAGCACCACGAGGTCGGGTGGCTCTCGCTCTGCCGCGTCGAGCGCTTGAGCGCCGTCGGCTGCGACCACGACCCGGTATCCCTCACTCTCGAGGCGTGCCCGAACGGCCTCCGCGATCGCTTCCTCGTCGTCGACGACCAGGACGGTTTGGGGGGTCACGTTCGGAATCGTATCCGCGCGCCATGGGGAGCCCGTGGGAGCGTTGTTGAGAAATCGTGACGGCGCGATGCCGCGTGCTCAGACCGGAGGCTTCACGATGTCGACGTACACGACGGCGATCGTGAACACGATGAGGAACGCGGCGACGGCGGCGGACACCGGGACGACCTTGCGCATGTCGACCGGCCTGCCAAGGAGCTTCTCGACCACGAGAAGCGCGAGATGGCCACCGTCGAACGGAGGCAACGGCAGCAGGTTCAGTACGCCGACGAACACGTTCACAATGGCGAACAGGAACAAGATGTCGCCGAAACGCCCCTCGGACGCGAGGCTGCCCGCGAACCGCCCGACGCCGACCACGCTCGACACGTCCTCGTTCCGCCTCGGAGCGTCGGTGAACGCGAGCTCGAACACACGGCCGACCCCCTCCGGTCCGAAGATGCGTCCGACGTTCTTGATCGTGCCGACGGCATGCTCTCCAACCAGGTCCGCACCCTTCGAGAGCGCGCCAATCGGTCCGCTGGTCTCGCGCGTGCCCTCGCCGAGCTGGACGCCGATCCGCGCGACCTCCTCACCGTCGACCTGGGCAGGCACCGGCACGATGTCCACCGTGAACCGCTCACCGTCGCGCTCGAACGTGAACGCGAGGGGCTCGCCGACGTGTTCCTGCGTGCGCGCCAGGACCTCGTCGGTTGAGGGATCGTCGACGCCGTCGACGGCGACCACGCGGTCGCCGGCGCGAAGGCCCGCCTCGACGGCGGGCGACGTCTGTCCCTCAAGTCGTCGTTCGACCGCGATGATCTGCGGACTGTTCGTGGTCGGCTGGCCGACGAAGCCGAGCCACAGCGCGAAGCAGGCGATCGCGAGGACGAAGTGCGTCGCCGGTCCCGCGACGATCACCAGCGCTCGCTGCCACTTCGGTTTCGCCCCGTACGTTCGCGGGAGATCCTCTGGAGCGATCGTCTCGTATGGGCTCATCCCCGCGATCTTCACGTAGCCCCCCGCGGGGATCCATTTGAATCCGAACTCCGTGTCGCCTCGCATCGTCGACCAGATCTTGGGACCGAACCCGATAAAGAACTCGTTCACCTTGATCCCGAACGCGCGCGCCACTGCGAAGTGCGCGGCCTCGTGGATGACGATGACGATGACCAGCGCAACGAAGAACGAGACCTGGCCGAGCGCACCCACGGCTGGGCCTTACCGCGGCGCCTCGATGATCTCGGCGGCGCGCTTGCGCGCCCAGGCGTCGGCGCGCTCGAGGTTCACCACGGACACCACCGACGACGGCGCCTGGTGCTCGTCGACGACCGCCTGCGCGATCTCGACGATGCGGGTGAGCGGGATCTTCCCCTCCAGGAACCCCATGACGGCCACCTCGTTCGCGGCGCTCATCACCGCGGGGAACGTCAGGCCGAGCTCGCCCACGCGGTAGGCGAGATCGATCGCCTGGAATGCCTCCCGATCGACGGGTTCGAAGGTGAGCGTGCTGTCGACGAGCGGAACCGAGCCGACGCCGGTCGGCAGCCGCTCCGGCCACGCGAGGGCGTGCTGGATCGGAAGACGCATGTCCGGCAACGAGAACTGCGCCTGCATCGACCCGTCGCGGAACTCGACCAGCGCGTGGATGAGACCTTGGGGGTGAATCACCACATGGATCTGCGAGTAATCGAGGCGGAACAGGTAGTGCGCCTCGATCACCTCGAGGCCTTTGTTCATGAGCGTCGCCGAGTCAATCGTGATCTTCGGGCCCATCTGCCACACCGGGTGCGCGAGCGCCTCCTTTACCGACGCCTTCGCGAGCTCCGTGCGGGTCCACCCGCGGAACGGACCGCCCGAGCCGGTCAGGATCACGCGCTTCACGTCCTCGCGCCGCTCCCCGCGCAGGGACTGCGCGAGTGCGGCGTGTTCGGAATCGACGGGGATCAGCCGCTCGGGCTCTCCCTTGATGAGGTCCAAGACGAGCTCGCCGCCGACGACCAGGCTCTCCTTGTTCGCGAGCAGAAGCGTTTTGCCCGCCTGAAGCGTGGCCAGTGTCGGCCCCAGCCCGGCCGCGCCGACGAGCGCGTTGAGGACCATGTCCGCCTCCGCGTCGCGCGCCAGAGTCTCGGCGGCGTTCGGGCCGACATGGACCTCCACGCCGCGGATGCCGGCGAGCCGCTCTCGCAGATCCGAGGCGGCCTCCTCGTCCGCGATGGCCACGTGTGGCGGCAGGAACTCGCGGATCTGACCGACGAGGAGTTCATGGTTGGTTCCCGCCGACAGTCCAACCACGCGGAACCGGTCGGGGTTTCGCCTGACGACGTCGAGCGCCTGTGTGCCGATCGACCCCGTCGACCCGAGGATGATGAGCGTGCGCACGGACTCAAGAGTACCCCGGAGCGGCTGGATTCACGGGAACCCTTTCACGGGGAACCCCGGGCGCGGGGGGTAGCGCAGTGAGCGAAGCGACGGCTCTGCGCCCCGGGCGAAGGCGCCGAGCCTTACAGCAGCAGGACGCGTAGGTACATGAACGCCGCGGGCGCCACGAACAGCAGCGCGTCGATACGGTCGAGCACGCCGCCGTGACCCGGAAGCACGCCGCCCATGTCCTTGAGGTCAAGGTCTCGCTTCAACAGCGACTCGGCGAGATCTCCAAGAGGCGCAAAGATACTGACGACGACGGCAAGACCGACCGAGGCCGGGATCGTGTCAAGCAGCCCGACCGCCGGCGCGACGGCTCCGATCGCAATGGCCGCAACAACGAAGGTGGCGCCGATCGCCCCCTCCCACGACTTCTTGGGACTGATGTTGGGCGCGAGCGGGCGGCTTCCCCACCACGTTCCGACGACGAACGCGGCGATGTCGTACGCCACGGTGAGCCCGATGATCGAGAGCGCCAGGGCTCGTCCGTCCGCGAGCTGCAGAACCGCGAGCGCGTACCCCGCGAGGAGCGGAATGTACGCCACTCCGAGGAGCGTCAGCCCGATGTTCGACACGACGTTGCGACGATGCGGCTGCGGCACCGTCATGTACCAGAGGAACGTGGCGACGACCGTGAGCGCCAGGACGACCAGCATCGCCGCCTCGCCCCGGTAGTACGCAGCGCCGAGCATGAGTCCACCCGCCGCGAGACCGAGCGCTGTTGCGGGCTGGTAATGACGCTTCTGCAACGCGAAGTAGAACTCGCCCTGGGCGAGCAGGACCAAGATGCTTGCCACCACCGCGAACGGCCCCGGCCCGATCGCGATGGCCCCGAGCGCGAGAGCGGTGAGGACCAGTCCGGTGAGGAACGCCATCGGCACGTCGCGTCCGGCGCTGACCCGCTCGGTATCGGCGCCGACCTCGAGCGCAGTCGGTTCCTGCCAGCTGGGACCGCCGAGTCCCTCTGAACCGAGTCGCACGGTGCGCGAAGCCTCGACTCGAGCTGGTTCGACCTCTTCGTCCTCCTCGTCCCCGAGGAGCGCCGCGATCTGGATCTCCTCCGTCGCGCCGCCGGATGGCTCACCGGCATTCACCTCGTCGCGGACCGATGCGGCGAATCGGTCCGCTGCGGCCTCGACCGATTCGAGGTCGGGCGCGCGGTCCGTGGCGGCGCTCTGTTCGTCGAGCTCGGCGACGACCGGTTCGTCGTCGTTCTCGTCGGGGCCCGGGAGATCGACGTAGGCGCCGGGCGCCCGCGACAACGCCTCCCGGGTGATCGCATCGTCATCATCCGCCTCGGACTCGAGCAGGTACGCGGAGACCCCGTCCGCGTCGTCATCCGGCTCGTCGCGCTCGGTGTCGGTCGACGACGACGCGAACACGTCTTCCTGACCGACCGACGACGTCTCGGTTTCATCCTCGTCGACGTCCTCGATGCGGAGCGGCTGATCGGCTTCAGATCCGGCCGTTTCCTCCGAGCGCGGAGCCGCGCGCGATCCGGTCCCCGCCGACGGGTCCTCGGTCGACTCGGGCCAGTCGACGTCTTGAATCGGCGCGAAGAACTTGTCCAGGTCCTCGAAGAGCTGTTCGCCCTGGCCCCGCTCCTCGTCCTCCGGCACTAGATCTCCTTCAGCTCGCGGTCCTTGTGCGCGACGACCTCGTCGATCTCGGCCACGTGCTTGTCGGTGACCTTTTGGAGCTCCTTCTCCGAGCGGACCAGGTCATCTTGGGAGATGCCGCCCTCGCGCTCAAGCCCTTCGAGCTCCTCCTTGGAGTGCCGGCGGATGTTCCGGACGGCAACCCTGCCCTCCTCGCCGCGATGGTGGACCAGCTTGATGAGGTCCTTGCGGCGCTCCTCCGTCAGGGGTGGGAAGCTCAGCCTGATGACGGTTCCGTCGTTGCCCGGCGTGATCCCGACGTCGCTCGACATGATGGCCTTCTCCATCGCAGCGATCGCGTTCGGGTCGTACGGCGTGATGACGAGGGTCCGAGGTTCTGGAACGCTGAACGACGCGAGCTGCTGAATGGGCACCTGCGTCCCGTAATAGTCCACCACGATCCGCGAGAGCAAGGCAGGCGTCGCTCGTCCCGTCCGGATCCCGGCCAACTCGTCCTTGAGCACCGAGATGGCCTTGTTCATCTTTTCGGTTGCGTCCTTGAGCGCCGAGTCGACGGTCACGCCGCACCGCCGTGGACGAGTGTTCCGATCGGTTCGCCCGCGACCGCGCGCCGGATGTTGTTCTCCGTACGGAAGTCAAAGACGATGATCGGCAGCTTGTTCTCCATACAGAGGGTGATCGCGGTGGCGTCCATCACCTGGTAGCCCTCTCGGAGCACGTCGAGGTACTCGATCGAGTCGAACCGCCTGGCGTTCGGATCGACGTGCGGATCAGCCGTGTAGACACCATCCACCTTCGTGCCCTTTAACAACGCCTGTGCGCCGATCTCCAGCGCTCGCTGCGCGGCCGTCGTGTCGGTCGAGAAGTACGGCACGCCGATGCCCGCGGCGAAGATGACCACTCGGCCCTTCTCGAGGTGCCGCGTCGCGCGGAGCGGGATATACGGCTCGGCGATCTGCGCCATGTGGATCGCCGTCTGTACTCGCGTCGCGACGTGGACCTTCTCGAGAGCGTCCTGCAGCGCGAGCGCGTTCATCACCGTCGCGAGCATGCCCATGTAGTCGGCACGGGAGCGGTCGATGTCGGGCGCCTGGCGCCCGCGGAAGATGTTGCCCCCGCCGACGACGACCGCGCACTGGACTCCGATGTCGACGACGTCGGCGAGCTCATGGGCGAGCATCCCGGTCGCAGCGGTCGAGATACCGTACCCGGTGTCGGCGGGAGTGAACGCGTCTCCCGACAGCTTCAGCAGAACGCGGCGGTACATCGGCCGGGCGGCGTTCTCGACGTGTGGAGCCTCCGACACTGGTCCCCTCTCAGCCCGCATCCTCGCCGAGCCTGTACCGGACGAAGCGGCGCACGGCCACCTTCTCGCCAACCTTGGTCGAGACCTCGTCGAGGAGCTGCTGGATCGTCCGGCTGTCGTCCTTCACGAACCTCTGGTCGAGCAGGACGGTCTGCTCGTAGAAGGACTTCATCTTGCCTTCGACGATGTTCGCCAGGACACGGTCCGGCTTTCCGGTCTCCTTCGCCTGCACCTCGTATACGTGACGCTCGCCGTCGGCGACGGCGGACGGAACGTCGTCACGCGTGAGGTACTGAGGCGCGAGCGGGCTCGCGACGTGCAGCGCGATGTCCTTGGCGAGCTGCTTGAAGTCATCGGTGTTGGCCACGAAGTCGGTCTCGCAGTTGACCTCGACGAGTGAGCCCACTGTGTTGTTGAAGTGGATGTACGACTCGATCCGCCCCTGGTTAGCGGCGCGACCGGCACGCTTGCCGATCGATGCCAGGCCTCGTTCGCGGAGTAGCACCATGGCCTTGTCGACGTCGCCGTCCGCGTCTTGCAAGGCGCGCTTGGCGTCCATCATCCCCGCGCCGGTCATGTCGCGGAGCTGCTTGACGAGCGCCGCCGGGATATCGGCCATCAGTCGGTCGCCTCGGGCGTCGCGGCCTGCATGGCGGGGGTAGCGGGCTCGGGCTCCGGCTCGATCTCCGGGCCTGTGGCGCGGGTGACGACGGCCTCACGCCCGATCTGCCGGCCTTCGGCGAGCGCGTCGGCGACGATCCTCGTGACAAGGGCGACCGAACGGATGGCGTCGTCGTTGCCGGGTATCACGAAGTCGACCTCGTCGGGGTCGCAGTTCGTGTCGACGATGGCGAT
>DASUQY010000276.1:0-6545 GCA_036280315.1 Actinomycetota bacterium | reverse complement strand
CCTGCATGAGCTCGGCCGCGTCGGCGCGGTTCCCCGTGACGAAGTACAGGGCCTTCATCAGGCCACGGTGCTCGTCCGCGAAGAACGCCGCGAAGTCCGGCGGCTCACGAGTCGCCACCGGAAGCTGAACGACCTCGCCCTCTGCCTGCATCTCCTCCTCGATGCCGCCGACGCGCCTATCGCTTAGGAGGGACAAGGATGTGCTCTCCGGCGGCTCGCCGCATCTCCCGATCGAGGGTGTTCACGCATCCCGGGCGCTCGTCATAGCCTGCGCGCGTGGGCAAACACATCCCCTGGGCCGTCGAGACGTCCAAGGACGGCGAACGGTGGCGCTTCTTCGGCAAGGGTTGGGCGTTTCCCGGCGAGCCACTGCTGCTCCACGCCGTGCCGAAGCTCGTTCGGTTCCGCCGCGCGGATCAGAAGGGCGCCGAGTGGTGCGATCCGCTGGAACGCTCGGGCGACGAGCCCATGACAATGCTCCGGCTGGACGAGCGTGTGCGCGAGGAGCTGTGGCCGGGGTCGGAGCACGTTGGACTTCCCGTGCTCCTCCCGGGCGGCGAGGTCGGCCGGCTCCAGAACTTCGAGCACACGCCCGACGGCTCGGCGTGGACCTACACGCTCGAGTTCCGCGGCGCGCGCAACGCCTAGAGCTCGAGCTCGACACGCAGCTCTTCGGGGACGAGGTCGGCAAACGTCCACCCCGTCCATAGGTCGGACACGATGTTCTTCGGCGACGATCGGACTCCGTAGCGCTCGAAGTGCTCGCAGATCCGCGTCACGTCGCGTTCTAGGAGCGCCTCGGCGTGCCGGTTCTTCCTGGGATCCACGGCCTGGGGCAGGTCGATCACGGTAACGCGGCCGTCCCATACCAACACGTTGTATGCCGACAGGTCGCCGTGGATGACGTTGCGGAACAACATCATCTCGATTGCCCGGATCAGCTGCTCGAACAGGTCCTGCGCCTCGTCGCGGTCGGGCCGGACCGAGCGCAGTTGCGGCGCCGCGATCTCGGCATCGCCGATGTACGACATGAGGATCGCATCGTGTGTCGCTGCGATGGGGCGTGGAACCGGTGCCCCGCCTTCTGAGAGCGCTGCCAGGGTCTCCCACTCTCGGTTCACCCAGATCGATCCCTGCACCTCGCGGCCGAAACGAGTGCGTTTCTCGAGTGCGACGCGGATGCGTCGCTCCTTGATCCACTCGCCGTCCCGGTAGAGCGACTCGTCACGGAAATCCCGCCGATCGAGCGGGTGGTAGAGCTTCAGCGCGACCAGGTTCTCGCCGGTGACGGGGTTCGCCCGGCACTGGTGAACGGACGCCTCCTTCCCCGTCTTGATGACCCGAACGACGTCCGTGATCAGGCCTTCGTCGATGAAATAGTTGAACGAGCTGTCTTCGTTCTCGAGCGTTTCCAACGCTGGTGTCCTTTCGCTGTCGATGCGGCCAGGTCGTGTTGGTGCGCGTAGGGCGCAGTCATCGACGTACCTCCTTCCGGTGGGATGAGGGCAACAAGAAAGCCGCCCCTCCGGGGGGCGGCTGGCGGTTCGGGCCTGGGCGGACCCTGTGGCTAGATCGCGCTCCTCGAGGGATGCGGCATCACGGCGACGGCATTCGCGGTCATGTCTTCATCCCTCCTTCCGGGCGCTTCGGAATCCGTTCGCCGGAGTATAGGGGCTCGCGTACGCTCAGGGAAGAGTCGAGGCGTCTCGTTGCGGCTCCAGCGACAGGTAGGTCACCGCCTCGACGATGGCGAGGGGGATGTGCGTGACGGCGCGGAACCCGTCGTCGTCCGGAAGGACCTCGTGGGCGATCGACAGGAATCTCGGGCCGTCGGCGACCAAGAACCCGACGGTTCGAACCAGGTAGTCAGCGCGGCAGTCCTCCGGTCCGGACTGGTCGGCGTCGAACCACGCGTCGTGCCATTCGACCAGGACGAGGGGGTATTCGCTCCTCCCGCTCGACGCCGGAAGCTCGGGCGCGACGGTCAGGGTCCCTTCTTCGACGAGTCGTTCCGCTGAGACCGCCTGCACGTCGCCTTCTCCTGCCCGTTCTCTTTCATATCGGACGCACCGCGATCCGAGCGCATGGCGAAGGGAGAGGATTTCCGAGCCGACCGCGGGGGAGGGCCACCGACCGCCGCGACGACCCTACTCGGGGGCGCCGACATCACTCGCGCCGTCGTCGCCGACCCTCGATTGTCGGACCCTCCGACTAGGGTCGGCGCGTGGGCAAGGTTCGGACGCTCCTCGCTTGCCGCGACTGCGGCCAACAGCTCGCCCGGTGGGCGGGACGCTGTCCCGGCTGCGGTGGCTGGGGAACGATCGAAGAGCGCGCCGCGACCGAGTTGGCCGCTGGTGGCGTCGAGGTCACGGTGCTCGTGCACGACGGCGACGAGGACCAGCGCATGCCGACCGGGTTCGCCGGCGTCGACCGAGTGCTCGGCGGCGGCCTCGTCCCCGGCTCGGTCGTGCTGCTCGCAGGCGAGCCCGGCATCGGCAAGTCGACGCTTCTCCTCCAGGTGGTGGCCAACCTGTCTGCAGCTGGGCTCTCCTGCCTCCTCGCGTCGGGCGAGGAGTCGCGCGGGCAGGTGGCATCCCGCGCGCGGCGGCTCGGCGTCGACGGCGCCTCGGTCTCGTTCGTTCCAGGACGCGAGCTGCCGTCGGTCGTAGCGGCCGCGCACACGTCTCGGCCGTTCCTACTGGCCGTCGACTCGGTTCAGACGCTTCGTGACCCCGACAGCGGGCAGGTCCCGGGCGGCCCCGCGCAAGTGCGCTCGTGCGCGGACGTGCTCGTCGGCCTGGCCAAGGCGCTCGGCATTGCGGTGGTCCTGACCGGCCACGTCACCAAGGACGGCGACGTAGCCGGCCCTCGAACGCTCGAGCACGCCGTCGACGTCGTGTTGACGTTCGACGGCGACCCGCGATCGGGGCTTCGGATGCTCACCGGGGGCAAGAACCGGTTCGGCGCCGAGGGTGAGGTCGCATGGCTGGAGATGACGGCGCGGGGTCTCCACGAGATCGACCCGTCGGTCGTTCTGGTTTCCAACCAGCTCGAACCCGGCGCTGCCGTAGCACTGCCTCGAGCTGGACGGCGGGCTCTCGCGGTCGAGGTTCAGGCGCTCGTCGCGCCCACGCAAGGTCCGCCGAGGCGCCACGTCACGGGACTGGACCCACGGCGCTTCCACCTGGTGGCGGCCGTGCTGGAGCGCACCTCGATCCCGGTCGGACGGGCGGACCTGTTCGGCGCATCCGCCGGGGGCATCCGCGTCGACGACCCGGCCTGCGACCTGGCCCTCGCTGCGGCACTCGCATCTGCCGCGACCGAGCGCCCGCCGCCCGAGGCGTCGGCGTTCGTCGGCGAGGTCGGCCTGACCGGCGTGGTTCGCGGCGTCGCGGCGATGCCGGCGCGCATCAGCGTCGCGCGTGCCGCGGGGATCCACACGGTCTTCGCCGCGCCGGGCACAGAGGGGATCGACGGCGTGAGAATCGTCCCGGTTCATCACGCGAAAGAAGCCCTGACCTGGGCCGGAGCATCGCGCCGGCATGCCGAGCGGGCCGAGGGCGTTCGGTCTATGGCAATCGACGGACCGACGAACGGCCACTCAGAAGGGGCCAAAAGGCGCTCTGACCTGGGCTTTTGATTTGCGGAGCGCGCATCGCCCGTGCTACCCTGGCTGAACAGTCAATTCCGGGCCGAGCCGCCGATCCGAGGGGGTCTTGTGTTTCGTAAGGGCGATACGGTTGTCCATCCAGAGCATGGTGCAGCAGTCATCGAAGAGCTCTGCGTGAGGGAGTTCCTGGGAGAGAGGCGGAAGTACTTCAAACTCCGCGTCTCGTACGGCGACCTCACACTGATGGTCCCGATCGAAAGCAGCGAGGAGGTCGGTCTCCGCTCGGTCGTCAGCAAGAACGAGGTCAAGAAGGTCCTCAACGTTTTGAAGGAAGACGAGTCCAAGATGGCCGCCAACTGGAGTCGCCGCTTCAAGAACAACATCGAGAAGCTGCGCTCGGGCGACATCTATCAGGTGGCCGAAGTCGTCCGGAATCTCTCCATCCGCGAGCGCGAGCGGGGTCTATCCGCCGGCGAGAAGCGGATGATCACCAAGGCGCGCCAGATACTCGTCTCCGAGCTCACCTACGCAACGGGTGGTGACGAGGTCAAGGCCGAGGCCATGATCGACAAGGTCCTGGACGACTCGCACGGCGCCCGGGCCATTGCCGCTAACGCCTAGTCGGTAGCGCGTCGCCGCAGAACTCCGCCGGTCCTTCGGGTCAAGTCCGCGCGCGCTCGCGTCGAGGCATCTATTCGAGATGCTCGGGCATCGTGCCCGGACGAGCGGCCGCCGCCTGCGTGCCCGTGAGGCGGAGGCTCTCGTGTCCTCGCGCACTGGATAGGCTCGCGGCGTGGGCGACGCCGTCGTCATTCTGGTCGCTGCGGGACGGGGAGAACGTCTCGGGCTCGAGGTTCCGAAGGCGTTTGCATGGGTTGCGGGCCGCCCATTGATCGTTCACGCGGCGGCATCCGCGTTCGAGTGTCCGGAGGTTGGCTCGGTCATCGTCGCCGTTCCCCCTGGGTCCGAGGACGAGGCGCGGCGCGCGCTCGAGTCGATCGGTCCGTGTGATGTCGTGGTCGGGGGGGAGACACGTCAGGCATCCGTTCGAGCGGCGCTCGGGTGGGGCGCGGCGTCGAGCGAGATCCTCGTGTGCCACGACGCGGCGCGTCCGTTCGCGTCGCCGGCGCTGTTCGGCGCGGTCATCGGGGCGGTGGCCGGTGTGGACGGCGCCGTGCCGGTCCTCCCGTTCGTCGACACGGTGAAACGCGTCCGCGACGGGCTCGTCACAGGAACGGAATCTCGCGACGAACTCGTCGTCGTGCAGACGCCCCAGGCGTTTCGCGCGGAGGCGTTGCGTGAGTCTCATGCTCGGGCCGAACTCGATGGCGTCGAGCTCACCGACGACGCGGGCGCGCTCGAACGCGCCGGCTATCGAGTAGCAGCAGTTCCCGGAGAAGCGTCGAACTTCAAGATCACGACACCGGAGGATCTCGCGCGCGCCGAGGCGATCGCGTCGGAGCTCGCGCGTGGCTGAAATCGGACCGTCCGTGACGAAAGCCCGGATCGTTCGTGGCTGACGTTCGCGTTGGGCTCGGCTTCGATGTACATGCCCGCGCGCAGGGGCGCCGGTTGATGCTTGGTGGGGTGCTGTTCGACGGCGAAGACGGACTGGCCGGTCACTCCGACGGTGACGCCATTTGTCACGCGGTCGCCGACGCACTCCTCGGCGCGGCTGGACTCGGCGACGTCGGGGAGCACTTCCCCGACGACGATCCGAGCGTCGAGGGGATCGCCGGCGTCGAGCTGCTCGGGCAGGTCGCCGCCAAGGTTCGCGGATCGGGGAGGACGCCGTTGTCGACCGACGTCACCGTCATCGCCTCGCAGCCAGCTATCGCGCCGTTCCGCAACGAGATACGTGAGCGGCTCGCTTCCGCGATCGGCGTCGCAACGGAACGCGTGTCCGTCAAGGCGACGAGGCCGGAGGGTCTCGGTCTGTCGGGCGACGGGGTCGGATGCCTCGCGATCGCGGTCGTCGACGCGACCTAACCGCCGACCGACCCCCCGAGGTCGTCGTGACGGGACGTCGTGCCGTCTTCGAGGCGGTCCGCGCCGGTGTGACGAACCAGGTGCTGGTCGCGCGCGAAGCGCGCTCCTCGTCTGCGCTTCGCGACCTCGTCGATGCGGCGGCGAGCGCAGGAGTCGCGGTTCGCGATGTGTCGCGGGAGGAGCTCGACGCTTTCGCGGGCGACCATCGCGGTGTGGCCGCTCGTGTTCGCCCGCCTCGGACGCTCGGCGAGCGCGAGCTCGCGGAATACCGATTCGCGGACGGCGCAGTCGTCGTGGTTCTCGACGGCATCGAGGATCCACAGAACCTCGGCGCGGCGGCGAGATCGGCGGAGGCCGCCGGATCGGCGATGCTCGTCACGAGGACCAGGCGTTCGGCGGACGTCACCTCGGCGGCGATCCGCGCGTCGGCGGGCGCGCTCTTGCATCTGCCGCATGCGCGCGTGGCGAACATCGCTCGCGCGATAGAACGACTGAAGGACCTCGGGTTCAGGATCGTCGGGCTCGACGAGCGCGCCTCCACGAGCGTGCTCGATGAGCCGCCGGCGGACGGCCGGCTCGCCGTCGTGATCGGTTCAGAGGGAACCGGCCTGGCGAGGCTGACGCGCGAGTCGTGCGACGCGCTCGTCTCGTTGCCGATGCTCGGCCGCGTCGGCTCGCTGAACGCGTCGGCGTCGCTCGCGGCGGTCCTCTACGGCTGGGTGCTGCCGTCGAGGCGCGCGTCCGAACCGTAGACTCGGACAGCCGGCCGGCGTAGCTCAGGGGCAGAGCAGCTGTCTTGTAAACAGCAGGTCGTCGGTTCGAATCCGACCGCCGGCTCGACTTGAATCGCCCATGATGGTCCGTCTTCGAGTTCGAGCCGCGTTCTTCGCTTGGGTTACCCGGCAGTGTTCTGGATGGGCTCGCCCGCCGCGTCCAGCACCCACCA
>DASUQY010000275.1:0-6002 GCA_036280315.1 Actinomycetota bacterium | reverse complement strand
CCCCACTCGATCGCCTTGGCGAGCAGCTGCGACGCCTGTTCGCACGCGAGGTGGACGCCGCCGAGCTGTGCCACCGAGTCGTCGCCGTACTCGAAGAAAACGTTGTCGTAGAGCTTCTCCGCGCGAGCGGTTCCTACGACGCTCTGCGGCGTTGCCTCCCCCACCTCGTCGGCGAACTCGTCGAGGAACAAGCGGCGTAGCGATTTCGTCGTCCGCGAGTACCGAGCGAAGAGCGCACCTTTCACGACCTCGGGGAGGTTCACCAGGGCGAACACCGGACCGTCGAGGTTCGTGAAGTGCGGTTCGAGGCGGGCGCGTTCGTCGGGCGTGAACTCCTCGTGGACGAACCAGAGGCTCACGTCAGTCGCCGGTCGCCCCGGTTGCGCCGGTCGGGCCGGTTGGAACCGACTCTTCGCCTGCGAACAGCGTCACCGTCTCACCTTGTTCGGCTTCGGTCCCCGCGCCGGGCTCCTGAGCCGCAACCTTGTTCCCCAGCGGACACGCCGGGTTGATCTCAACGGTCTCGTCCGAGATCACCGGGTTCAGGCCGGCGTTGCTGAGCTCGTTCTGGGCTGACGGGAACGACTGGCAACGCACCTCTGGCACGGCGACGGTGCCGGGGCCGGTCGAGATGAGCACTTGGACCTCGGACTCAGGCTCGACATCTGTGCCGGCGGGCGGCTCCGTTCCGATCACGTCGCCCTCCTCGACGGTATCGTTCGCCTGGTCCTGTGGGACCGCCACCAAGCCAGCGTCCGCGAGGATCGACTGAGCTTCCTCGAAGCTAGAACCCTCGGGTATGTCCGGCACGGCGACAAGCTCGGGCTGCGCGACGACTGTGAGGATCACCTCAGTACCCTCCGACACCTGCTGGTCAGCGGCGGGGTTCTGCTCGATCACCGTTCCCGGCTCCTCGTCGGGATGATCCTCGGCGGGCGCAGGGACGATCTCGCCGACTTCCAAGCCCGCGTCGCGGATCTCCTGCTCGGCCTCTCGTCGTGGATCGCCGACCACATCGGGAACCGAGACCATCTGGGCCTGCGGCTGTTCGTCCTCGAGCAGGTTCTGGGCCAAGAAGAAGAGCACGATGCCGAGCAATCCGAGGATCAACAGCGTCACGAGGACGGGTATCCACCAGCGCGATCGTTCCTCCTCGTCCGGCGGACCGGTGGGCGGCAGCACCGCCGTCTGCGCCGGTTGGTCTCGATGGATGACCTGCGTCGTTCCGACGCCCGCCGGAAGCAGCGGCGTCGCCTCGACGGGTTGCCCTCGTTTGACGCGTTCGAGGTCTTCGCGCATCTCCGTCGCCGACTGGTACCTGTTGGCCGGGTTCTTCGCGAGCGCGCGGAGGATCACCGCGTCGAGATCCGGCGACACGTCGTGGTTGATCTGGGAAGGTGGCGTCGGCTGTTCGAGCACATGCTTCGATGCCACCGTCACCGGCGAGTCGCCGGGGAACGGCGGACGCCCCGTGACCATCTCGAACAGCACGCACCCCAGCGAGTAGATATCCGAACGTACGTCGACGGGCTGACCCTGCGCCTGCTCCGGCGACAAGTACGACGCCGTCCCGAGCACCGCCGCCGTTTGCGCAACGGTCTCGGCCGTCGCGGTGACGCGCGCAATGCCGAAGTCCGTCACCTTCACGTCGCCTTGGCCGTCGAGCATGATGTTTCCGGGCTTGATGTCGCGGTGGATCACGCCCTGGGCGTGCGCTGCTTCGAGTGCCCGGGCGACGTCGATCGCGATGTCGATCGCGCGGTCGGGCATGATCCGCCCGCCGCCGGTGAGGTAGTCCGCGAGCGTTCGGCCCTCGACGTACTCCATGACGATGAAGTGCACGCCGTCGTCCGAGCCGGTGTCGAACACCGAAACGATCGTCTGGTTGCTGATCCGAGCCGCGGCCTGCGCCTCGCGGCGGAACCGCTGAACGAAGCCCTGGTCCTCGGCGTACTGCGGCGCGAGGATCTTGATCGCCACCGTGCGCCCGAGCACGGTGTCCTGGCCCCGATACACCTTCGCCATGCCGCCTCGGCCGAGTTCGTTCTCGACCCGGTAGCGTCCTCCGAGCATCACGGGCTGATCGATGGTCATCTCCTGCGCCTAGAGGCCGAGCGCGGCCTCGATGACCGCCCTCGCAATGGGCGCCGCAACCTGGCCGCCCGTCGCCTCGCTCCCGAGGTTACCCCCGTCGAGCACCACCACCGCGACGGCCACCCGCGGACTTCCTGCCGGCGCGAACGATACGAACCACGCGTGCGGCGCCTCGCCCTCGCCGTGCTGTGCCGTACCCGTTTTCCCCGCCACCGAGACGCCGGGGATCTGCGCCGCCGTCCCGGTCCCGCCCTCCACGACGGAGACCATCATCTGCGTCAGCGCGGCCGCGTTCTCGCTGGAGAGCGGTTCCGAGAAGTCCTCCGGCGCGAACTCTTGGATCACGCGGCCGCTCGGATCTCGAACTTCGGTCACGAGACGCGGCCGCAT
Organism: Actinomycetota bacterium; assembly: GCA_036280315.1. Classification (GTDB taxonomy): domain Bacteria; phylum Actinomycetota; class UBA4738; order UBA4738; family HRBIN12; genus CALGFI01. The sequence continues at coordinate 3,518 of DASUQY010000275.1, read as the reverse complement.
CATCACACCGCCGTTGCCGATCGAGCCGGCGACGAGTGCCATATGAAGCACGTTCGTCGCCACGTCCTGCTGTCCGATCGCCGAGATGGCGACCGCCGGCGTCCGTTCGACGAACGTCTCGGCGTCGGGGAACACTCCTGAGACCCACGGGATGTCGAACGGGATCACGTCCTCGCCCGGTTCCGCGCTGAACCCGTACTTCCGCGCCTGCTCCGCCAGCGCTTCTGCGCCGAGCTCCAGACCGACCTCGCCGAAGGTCACGTTGCACGATTGCTGCAGCGCCGAGGCCAGCGTGATCTGCGCAGCGCCGCCCGAGCAGTGGGTACCGCCGAAATTCTGAATCGTCGCATCTGTGAGTGGCAGATCGAGCTCACGCGGGTTCGGCCACGTGCTCTCGGGACCGAATCCGTTCTCGAGCGCAGCCGACGCCGTGACGATCTTGAACGTCGAGCCCGGCGGGAACAGCTCGTCGCTCGCGCGCGAGACCAGCGGCTTGTCCGGGTCCTCGTTCAGCTCGTCCCATGCGGCACGAACGACCTTCGGGTCTTGCGAGGCAAGTTGGTTCGGGTCGTACGTCGGTTCCGCGTACAAGGCCAGCACGTTCCCCGTCGTCGGATCCACCGCCGCGATGGCGACGTCGCCGGACTCCGCCTCGGCCGCCTGGATCGCGGCCTCCTGAAGCTCTGGCTGCAGAGTCGTCACGATCGTTGCGCCCCGCTTATCGCGACCGAGAACCAGGTCGGCGAGCGTCTGCGGCAAAAGCTCGGCCGCCTCGCCGGCCAGGTAGTCGTTGAAGCTCTGCTCGAGCTCGGTTCGCCCGAAGACGAACGAGTAGAACCCGGTCAGGTGGGCGAAGCGGTCGCCCTGGGGGTATCGGCGCTGGTATTTGAGATCACCCGAGCTGCGACGGCTCGACGCGAGCACCGTGGTTCCGTCGGCGGCGAGAATCTCGCCCCGGTCGACGGAGTACTCGGTCCGCAACTGCCGCAGTGCGTTCGCCGGGTTGTTCTCTAGGTCCTCTGCGGCGAACACTTGGATGAAGTTGACCTGCGCGAACAGCAGCAGGAACAGCACGAGCAGACCGATGCCGAGCCGCCGGATCTGCCGCTCCACGTCAGGTCACCGCCCGTCCGGGCGCGGGACCGCTCGAGATCCGCACGAGCAGTGCGAGCAGGATGAAGTTGGACACCAGGCTGGAACCGCCGTACGACACGAACGGTAACGTCACGCCGGTCAGTGGGATGACGCGCGTCACGCCGCCCACGATCACGAACGTCTGGAGGCCGATCAGCGCCGAGAGCCCGGTGGCGAGCAGCCGTCCGAACGGATCGCGCGCCTCGAGCGCGATCCGAAGGCCCTTCCCGACGAGCACGACGTACAGCAACAGGAGCGCCGTCGTGCCGAGCAGGCCGAGCTCCTCCCCGATCGCAGCGAAGATGAAGTCGGTCGACGCGAACGGGATCAACCCCGGTGAACCCTGACCGAGCCCGGCGCCGACGAGGCCTCCAGTCGCCATGCCGAGCTGCGCCTGGGCGAGCTGCCCGTAGCCCACGTCGAACACTTTGTTCGGGTCGAGCGCGTTCAACCACACGTCGACGCGGAGCTGGACATGATCGAACAGTGCCCACCCGAGGTACGCGCCGACTGCGAACAGAACCACCCCGATGACCAGATATACGGCGCGGCCGGTGGCGACCCACAGCATCACGACGAAGATGCCGAAGTACAGGAGCGACGCGCCGAGGTCGCGCTGCAGGAACAGGATCGCCAGCGACCCGGCCCAGGCGAACAGCACCGGCGCAAGGTGCTTCGGCGCCGGGAGGCGGAACGGACCGAGCCGCGTCGTCGCCACCTGCAGCAGCTCGCGCTTCTGCGTCAGGTACGACGCGAGGAAGATCACGATCAGCACCTTGCCGAGCTCCGCTGGCTGGAAGCCGAGCGGTCCGATCTGCACCCACAGCCTTGCGCCATTGATCGTGCGGCCGATGCCCGGAACCAGCGGCAGCATGAGCAGGATCAGGCCGAGCAAGCCGATCGAGTACGTGTACGCATCGAGCATCCGGTGGTCGCGCACGGCGACGATCGTCACGACGAACGCGGCGAGACCGACGACGATCCAGGTCGCCTGCTCGGTGGCTAGCCCGCCAGAAAGGCGGAAGATCATGGCGAACCCCAAGCCGACCAGGACGCCCGCCGTCGCGAACAGCGCGGGATCGGCAGCTGGAGCGAACCGCCTGATCGCGATGAGCGCGAGCGCATACCCGCCCGCGAAGATCGCCGCGTAGATCACGAACTTCGCTGGGAGCTGACCGCGCTTGCCATAGCCCGCGATCACGTATGCGCCGACCGAAAGGATCAGTGCGGTGATCGTGAATCCGAGCGCCGAACCGAGAGGCACGCGCGACGTGCGGACGACCGCGCGACTCACGATGCGTTCTGTCGTGCGCGCTCGATGTCGGTGCGGATCTGTTCGACGACGTCCTCGGCGATGTCGCGATCGTCGACCGTGATGCCGTCGGGGAGGCGGTCGCCCCAGACGGCAAGCTCCTCGGTCTCGCTGGCGCGAATCGACGTCTCGACGACGACCGAGTTCATCTCGAGCCCAGCGACCTCGGCCGGCACCCCGCGGAAGATGGCGACGCGGCCGTTCGACACGCCGACGAACCACTGCGAGTCCAGATACAGACGAACGCCGACGAACCCGAGGGCGGCGATGGCGAGCACGATCACTATCCCGACCAAGAGCTTGCGCCCGGTCGGCGGCCGAGCGGCCTTTGGTGCGGGCTGACGACGGGTGGTGGGAGGGCTCGACCAGGTGGTGACGTCGCCTCCCGCGGGCGGTGGCGGTGCCATCGTCGGCGTCGGATGCTGTGTCGCCGGCGGGCGCGGTTGCGAGACCTCCTTCGGCCTGCCGCCTTCGATACGCCCGTCTTCGGTGAAATCGATGATCACCGCGGTGATGTTGTCGATCCCGCCGGCGCGATTCGCCTCGCGGACGAGCCGATCGACGGCTTCCTGCGGGTCTCGCACGTCCTGGAGGATCGACTCGATCTGGTCCTCGCTGAGCATGCCGGTGAGCCCGTCGGTGCAGAGCAGCAGGCGGTCGCCCTCCTGCACCGCGACCTTGGTCTCGTCGACCCGCACGTCTCCTTCGACGCCGAGCGCACGCGTGAGGACGCTTCGGTGCGGGTGATTCTCGGCCTCGGTCTCGGTGATCTCGCCCTCCACGACCATCCGATGCACGAGCGTGTGATCTTCGGTCAGCAGCTGTAGCTTCCCGCCGCGAAACAGGTATGCGCGCGAATCGCCGACGTGCGCGAGCCGCACCGCGCCGCCCTCGATCAACGCCGCGGTGAGCGTCGTTCCCATCCCGGACACGTCTCGGTCGGATTGCGATCGCTCGAACACCGCGCGGTTCGCTCGCTCGACCTGTTCGGTGAGCGTTCCCTCGCGCTCCGCAAACATCTGTTCGACGGTCTGTAACGCAAGGTTCGACGCCACCTCGCCGCCACGATGCC
>DASUQY010000274.1:0-2692 GCA_036280315.1 Actinomycetota bacterium | reverse complement strand
GCGTTGGCGAGGCGCCGAACACCGACCGCCGCGTCCCGCCGACGCTCGATTCAGCCCTCCAGGCGTTCGAGTCCGACCAGGAACTGTGCGAGGCGCTGGGCCCGTGGCTCGTCGAGACGTTCACCAAGCTCAAGCGGGCCGAGTGGGAGCGCTACGCAAAGGCGATCGACGACACGACGACGACGGATGTGACGCCGTGGGAGATCGAGTACTACCTCCCGTACTTCTGAGGCGGCCATGACCGAGCCGAGGAACGTCCGATGAGCCTGGCGACCGCCGAAGCCGAGCTCTCCGGGATCGACCTCGTCGACCCGGACAACTACGTCGAGCGCGTGCCGTTCGAGTGGTTCGACGAGCTCCGCCGCCGCGCGCCCGTGGTGTGGCACGAGGAGTCCGAGCCGAACAAGGGTTTCTGGGCGGTCACGCGGTTCGACGACCTCGTGCAGGTCCACATGGACTGGGAGACGTACTCGTCCGAACGAGGGGCTGTCGCCCTCGAGGAACTCGACGAGGAGCAGCTCTCGATCCGCAAGTCGATGCTCGAGACCGATCCACCGCGCCACCGGGAGCTACGAAACATCTGCAACCGCCGGTTCAGCGCGCGCGGCGTCGGCGAGTACACGGACTTCATCCGAGAAGTGGCCGTCAAGGTGCTCGACCGCGCGCTGGAGAAGGACGAGTTCGACTTCACGATGGAGATCGCCAAGGAGCTCCCGATCCGGTTCCTGTGCGCGATCTTCACCGTCCCTCAGGAAGACGCGCCCATGCTCATCAGGTGGGGCGACGCGATGATCGGCAACCAGGACCCCGAGTTCACCGACGCAGTTGTCGACAAGGTCGACACCGAGGAGTTCAAGTACCTGCCGTTTCGCTCCCCCATCGCGCTCGAGATGTTCGAGTACGCGCACCGGCAGCGCGACGTGCGTCTGGATGAACCGCAGGATGACGTGATAACCGCGCTAACGATCGCCCAGCGCGAAGGCGTGCTCACCGAGCGCGAGTTCGACAACTACTTCGGCCTGCTGATGATCGCCGGGAACGAGACGACGCGACACACGATCAGCCACGGCATGCAGGCGCTGATCGAGCATCCCGACCAGATGCAGCGTCTCCTCGACGACCCGTCACTGATGCCCGGGGCCGTCGAGGAGATCTTGCGGTGGGCCACTCCGGTCATGCACTTCCGCCGGACGGCGGCGCACGACACTGAGCTCCGTGGTCAGAGGATCCGGGAGGGCGAGAAGGTCGTGACGTGGTACATCAGCGCGAACCGCGACGAGGATCAGTTCCCCGATCCGTACCGGTTCGACGTCAGCCGGCGTCCGAACGAGCACGTGACATTCGGGCCGGGCGGACCGCACTTCTGCCTCGGGGCGCACCTCGCGAAGCTGGAGACGCGCATCCTGTTCGAGGAGCTGCTGCCGCGGCTGAAGTCGATCGAGCTCGCGGGGCCGGTCGAGCGGATGCGCTCGAACTTCGTGAACGGCATCAAGCACATGCCGATTCGGGTCGAACGCGCCTAGCGCCTACCTGCGCTCCTCGCCCTCGCCGGCGACCCGAAGCATCGAGCGGAGCATCATCGCCATCGCGTCCTGCTGCTCGGGTGAGAGGTGCGACGTGATCGCCGCCTCCTCCGCGTTGAACCGGGGGAAGAGGTCCTCGATCTTCCTACGTCCGCGTTCGGTCAGTGAGACGCGAACCATCCGGCCGTCCGCGGCGTTCTTGCGGCGACGGACGTAGCCGCGCCCCTCGAGCGTCGTCACGATACCGGTGGACGTCGGACGGCTGATCCCCACCGCCGACGCGAGGTCGCGCGATTCCATCTCGCCCCACACCCACAGCACCCACAGCGCGACGAACGACGTCCACGACAACCGGTCGTCGGCGAGGATCTTCGCCTCCATGTGACGGCGGATCGCGGCGGACGCGCGGAACAGGTTCGACACCGCCCACATCGCTCGGAAGTCGAGCGGCATGTGCCCGAGACTGTCTAGGACCCGGCGCTCGGCGGGGAGGAGTCGGTCGTCGGACACTCTGGCGATCGTACTGCGGGACCCGCGCCAGCCGTAATCCTGAGCGAGTCGAGCTTCAAGGCAGTCAGACGCGGAAGCTGAGCGGCGGGTCGTCCATGGTGAGGATGCCCCGGCCGATCGTCCAGGCGCCGATATCGCTTTGGGCCTTACCGTCGAAGGCGAGCTCGACGAGCGAGCGTCCGAACACGCTCGCGAACTTGAACGCGTGCGCCGCCCCCTGCCCGATCGCGACGTGGTAGTGCCCGGGAACGAGATCGATCACGAAGTCGCGGTCCGGCGTCATCGTGTACAGGCAGGTCGCTCGGCGAAGGTAGGGGCCGAACCCGGACGGCAGCCGCTCGCGCATGAAGCTATCCAGCCTCGACTGGTATTGGGGGTCCGGCTCGAACGATCGCTCATCGCTCGTGACTTCCGCCCCACCGACGTCCTCACCGATCTTCGGTCCGTCCTCGCCGAACGTCCCGACGCCATAGAAGGAGGGCGTCCCCATCCAGATCCAGATCGGGAACCGCTCAGACTCGAACGCGTGTGGGTCCGACGGGCCGTAGTAGGTGACCTGCTCCTGCGTCACCGTGAGGTTGATGGGGCGCCAGAGCCGCTCGAGCAGCTCGTTCGTCCAGGCATCCATGGCCAGGATCAGTCGCTCCGCCCGAAACGCG
>DASUQY010000273.1:0-2683 GCA_036280315.1 Actinomycetota bacterium | reverse complement strand
GGTTCCACCAGCTCGAGCGCTGGCAGACGACCTATCTACCGGTCTTCGCGCTGTGGGCCGCGGCGGTCGTGGTCATCCTCCCGCCACTCTTCGGTTTCGACTGAGGCGTCGACGCTCGAGCGTTCTGCGCAAGAGTCGACTGACCGGAAGCAGAGGTCACTAGCATCGCCGGTCGATGGGCGACGCCATCGTCATCGTCGGGTACGACCCCGCGTGGCCGCAAGAGTTCGCGCGGCTCCGCGACCGCGCGCAAGACGCACTGGGCGACCTAGCGCTCTCGATCGAGCACGTGGGCTCGACTGCAGTCCCGGGGCTCGCCGCGAAGCCGGTGATCGACATGGTGGTCGTCATCGCGAGCGACGACGACCTCGAGGAGGCGATCCGGCGGCTCGAGGCGATCGGCTACCAGGCTCGCGGCGAGCTGGGCGTTCCCGGTAGGGAGGCGTTCACGTGGCCGGAGGGCGAGCGGCGTCATCACCTGTATGTCTCGCCGAGCACGTGCGATGAGCTGCGTGCTCAGGTGCGCTTCCGAGACATGCTGCTCGCGGATCCCGAACTGGCGCGGCGCTACGAGACCCTCAAACGCGATCTGGCCGAGAGGTACCGCGACGATCGCCCTGCGTACACGGACGCGAAGACGGAGTTCATCGAAAGTACTCTCCGACGCGGCTGAGCGTGCAGACGACACGCCTCGCGTGGTCGCGAGGCGTGTCGTCGCAGTCCGTCTAGGCTAGGAGCAGCCGGTGTTCGTTCCGCAGTCGCGGCACGTGTAGCAGCTGCCGGTGCGCACCATGCGGCCGCCGCAGCGGGCGCATTCCTGAGCATCCTCCCACTGGTTGAAGAGGGCGGTCTGGCCCGGCGGGACCGGCTCGAGAGCCGCGGCGGCTGCCGTCGCGCTCGAGCCCGCATCCGCGTAGGCGGCTGCGAGGCGGGCCTTCACCTCAGGGGTGAGGATTCCCGCCTCCTCCTGCTGCTCGGCCGAGAGGAACTTCTTGCCCATCCAGCGGAAGATGTAGTCGACGATCGACTTCGCGACCCGGATGTCCGCGTCGTTCGTCATGCCCGACGGCTCGAAGCGCATGTGGCTGAACTTCGAGACGTACACCTCGAGCGGAACGCCGTACTGCAGGCCGAGCGAGACGGAGATCATGAACGAGTTCATGAGGCCGGCCAGGGTCGTGCCTTCCTTCGCGATGTCGACGAAGATGTCGCCCGGCGTCCCGTCCTCGAAGAGGCCGACGTGGATGTAGCCCTCGTACTCGCCGACCTTGAACTTGCGACCGACCTCGATGCGGTCGTCCGGCAGGCGGCGCCGCTGTGGAAGCGCGCCCACGACGCCCGAGACAGGAGCGAGCGTCGTCGCGCCCGCGTCGCCCTTCTTCGACAGCGGCTGGGCCACCTTGCAGTTGTCGCGGTAGATCGCGATCGCCTTGACGCCGAGCTGCCACGACTCGATGAGGAGCTGCGAGATCTCGTCGACCGTGATCTCCTCGGGCAGGTTCACGGTCTTCGAGATGGCGCCCGAGATGAACGGCTGGACGGCGCCCATCATCTTCACGTGACCCATGTAGTGGATCGCGCGGTCGCCGATCGCGCAGTCGAAGACCGGGAAGTGCTCGGTCTTGACGTACGGCGCGCCGACGACGGTGTTGCGCTCGTCGATGAAGGCGACGATCTCGTCCGACTCCGTCGGCGAGTAGCCGAGCTTGGCGAGTGCCATCGGCACCGTCTTGTTGACGATCGTGATCTCGCCGCCGCCGACGAGCCGCTTCGACTTCACGAGCGAGAAGTCGGGCTCGACCCCGGTCGTGTCGCAATCCATCATGAAGCTGATCGTCCCGGTCGGCGCGAGCACCGTCGCCTGCGCGTTGCGGAAGCCGGAGACCTCGCCCAGCGAGAGCGCGTCGTCCCAGGCGTGGCGCGCCGCGGACAGCAGATCCTCGGGCACCGAGTGAGAGTTGTCGATGTTGCCGACCGCGGCGCGATGCTTCGCGATGACACCGGTCATCGCCGCTGCGTTCGGCTGGTAGCCGGCGAACGGCCCCATCCTCCGGGCGACCTCTGCCGACTTGCGGTACCCGCGGCCCGTCATGAGCGCGGTGATCGCGGCGGCGTACGCGCGACCCTCGTCCGAGTCGTACGGGAGCCCGCGCGCCATGAGCAGCGCGCCGAGGTTCGCATAGCCGAGCCCCAGCTGGCGGAACGCCTTCGCGTTGCGGCCGATCTCAGGGGTGGGATACGAGGAGTAGCCGACGGCGATCTCCTGCGCGAGGAAGACGACGTCGACGGCGTGCTCGAATGCCTCGACGTCGAACTCGCCGTCGGAGCGGACGAACTTCATGAGGTTCAGCGATGCGAGGTTGCACGCGGAGTCGTCGATCGACATGTACTCCGAGCACGGGTTCGACGCGTTGATGCGGCCCGTGTTCGGGAGCGTGTGCCAGGAGTTGATCGTCGTGTCGTACTGAACGCCCGGGTCCGCGCATTCCCACGCTGCCTCGGCGATCTGGCGTAGCACGCCGCGCGCGTCCGTGGTCTCGACGACAGAGCCGTCGGTGCGCGCCGTGAGGTTCCACTCCTTGTCCTCGAGCACGGCCTCCATGAACTGATCCGTGACGCGGACCGAGTTGTTCGCGTTCTGGTACTGGATCGAAGCCCAGTCGGGCGAGTTCAGGGACATGTC
>DASUQY010000272.1:0-2844 GCA_036280315.1 Actinomycetota bacterium | reverse complement strand
CAGCGGTGGAAGCGAGGCGGTCGAGACGGCGCTCAAGCTCGCACGTTCGTACCACCTGGCACGCGGCGAGGACGAGCGGATAGCGGTGATAGGTCGGCGTTCCTCGTACCACGGCAACACGATCGGAACGCTCGATGTCGGTGGCAAGGAGATCCTCCGCGCGCCGTACGCGCCGTGGTTGGGGCGGTTCCGGCACGTCGAGCCCGCGTACGAGTACCGCTGCGCGAATCCCAACCATCCGGCCGGGTGCGGCTCGTGGCACGCCGAGCAGCTCGATCGGACGATCACGGAGATCGGGCCGTCCAACGTCGCCGCGTTCATCGCGGAACCCGTGGCGGGTGCGACCCTCGCCGCCGCCGTTCCCACGGACGACTATTGGCCCGAAGTCGTCGAGGTGTGCCGCCAGCACGGCGTGCTCGTCATCGCCGACGAGGTGATGACCGGCTTCGGTCGGACCGGCCGGTGGTTCGGGGTCGACCACTGGGACGTTCGGCCGGACATCGTCGTCGCGGGCAAGGGCTCGACGAGCGGGTACTGGCCGTTCGGCTTCGCCGCGTGCACTGGAGACGTGTTCGACATCGTTCGCCGGAAAGGCTTCCTCCACGGGTTCACGTGGTCCCACAACGGAACCGGCGCCGCCGTTGCGCACGCGACGCTTCGCCGACTTCGGAGCGACGGCCTGATCGAGGCGAGCGCGCGCCAGGGCGAACGCCTGCTCAAGGAACTCGCCGCGGGGCTCGGCGACGAGGCCATCGTGGGAGACGTCCGGGGTGTCGGCCTGATGATCGGGATCGAGCTCGTCGCGGACCGCTCGTCCAGGGCACCGTTCCCGCGCTCACGCCAGATGACCGAACGCGTCCTCGCCGCGGCGAGGGAACGCGGGCTGCTGCTCTACTCGAGCGTCGGACACCTCGACGGTGACGGCGACCTGCTGATGCTCGGTCCCCCGTTCACCATCACCGACGAGGAGAGCGGCCTCGTCGTCGAGCGCACGGTCGACGCCATCGCCGCCGTCGCCATGTCGGGGTGAGCGGCCGAGCGGGCCTCGTCGTCTGTCCTGAGGCTCGGATCTACGACCACGGTCCGGCTCATCCCCTCCGACCACAGCGAGTGCTCTACACGTGGCAGCTCATCGAGGCGTGCGGCCTGCTCGCGCGCCCCGGCGTCGTGAGCCTCGAGTGTCGCTCGGCGGATGATGCCGAGCTCGAACTCGTCCACACCGCGGAGTTCGTCGACGCGACGCGCCGAGCGGGGCATGGCGAGGACGGCGACTGGCAGCAGTTCGGCTACGGGCCGGGCGACAACCCGATCTTCCCCCAGATGCACGAGGCCGGTGCGCTCGTCGCAGGTGCGTCCATCGTCGCGGCGAGCGCGACCCTCGATGGCACCGTGGCTCACGCGTTCAACGCGGCTGGCGGTCTGCACCACGCGATGCCATCACGAGCCTCGGGCTTCTGCGTGTACGACGATCCCGCCGTGGCCATCGCCTGGCTCCTGCGCGAAGGCGCCGAACGCATTGCCTACGTCGACGTCGACGTGCATCACGGCGACGGCCCGCAGGCGATCTTCTACGACGAACCTCGCGTCCTGACCATCTCGCTGCACGAGTCCGGCGCGTACCTGTTCCCGGGCACCGGATTCGAGGACGAGCGAGGGGCCGGCCTCGCGGTCGGGACGAAGGTGAACGTCCCGCTCCCACCCGGCGCAACGAACGAAGCGTGGCTCACTGCGTTCCGGACGATCGTGCTCCCCATCGTGCGCGCATTCGAGCCGACGATGCTGGTGACCCAGCTCGGCTGCGATACGCACGCCGGCGACCCGCTCGCGCACATGCTCCTGACGACCCGCGCATATCGGGATGCGGCCGCCGAGCTGCACGCGCTCGCGCACGAGGTGAGCGGAGGACGGTGGTTGGCAACCGGCGGCGGCGGCTACCTGTGGGCCGACGTCGTTCCTCGCGCCTGGACGATCTACTTCGCCGAGATGTGTGGAGCCGCGCTCGAGGACGCTCTGCCCGAGTCCTGGATCGAGACGGTGGAGCGTGAGGTGGGCCGGGAGATCCCGGTGACGTTCACCGACCTCCCGATCGAAGGCGATCGCCTGGATCCGGAGACGGAGCGGACGATCGAGCGCGTTCGGCGCCACGCGTTCCCCGCGTTCGGGCTCGCGCCGTAACCCGCATCATCGACGGAACCGCCGAACGGCCACGCCGACGCCCCAGCGATACAGCGGCGGCGTCAGCACGCGGAACGCCTGCAGCGCCGACGGCCACCTGGGAACGGAGATCTCCGGTGCGATGTCCTTCCGGACGACGTCGACGATCACGCGCGCCACACGGTCGGCGTCGACGAGCAACCATCGCGGCGTCTGACGTTGCGGGAATCCCTCGGTCTTCGAAAGCCAGGGGTTCACCGTCGTGACCAGGATCCCGGTCGACGCGAGCTCGTAATGGAGCGCCTCGCTGAAGGCGACGACCGCGTGCTTCGTCGCGCCGTACACGGCCAGGCCGGGCGTTGCGATTCGCCCCGCGATCGAGGCGACGTTCACGACGTGCCCTCGCCCGGCCTCCAACATCGTCGGCACGAACGCCTTCGTCGTCAGCACGACGCCGAGGAGGTTCGTCTGGATGAGCCGTTCGACGAATCCCGTCTCCTGTAGCTCGAACCGCCCTGTCCCGGCGAGCCCAGCGTTGTTCACGAGCACGTCGCACCGGCCGAAGGCGTCGAGGACGCGATCGCGCAACGAATCGATATCGGATCGCTCGGTGACGTCGCACCGAACCGCGAGAACCGTGCTCCCCGTTCGCTCGAGCCGCTCCGCGAGCTCGCGAAGACGGTCCTCGCG
>DASUQY010000271.1:0-4053 GCA_036280315.1 Actinomycetota bacterium | reverse complement strand
GATCCGCACCATGCTCGCCGAGTGGAACCGCATCCTGAGCCACCTGATGTTCATGGGGTCGTACCCGCTCGAGCTCGGCGCGATGACGCCGATCTTCTACGCGTTCATCGAGCGCGAAATGATCCAGGCCTTGATGGAGAGTGCGACGGGCGCGCGTATGCACTTCTCATTCGTGCGACCGGGCGGGCTGAAGGACGACCTTCCGCGCGGGTGGCTGAAGCAGTCAGCCGAGGTGCTCAAGCATGTGCGGAGGAAGCTTGCCGAGTTCGACAACCTCGTCATGGGCAACGAGATCGTCTTCGCCAGGACGAAGGGCGTCGGCGTGCTATCGCCCGATGTCGCGATCGCCTACGGCTGCTCGGGTCCCGTGCTCCAGGCATCCGGCGTGCCGATGGACCCGCGCAAGGACGAGCCCTACGAGAAGTACGACGAGGTCGAGTTCGACATCCCGATCGGCCGGAACGGGGACTCGTACGACCGTCTCTGGGTCTTGTCCCAGCGCATGCGGCAGTCCTGCAACATCATCGAGCAGTGCATGGAGAAGCTGCCCGCGGGCGAGTTCCGGGCGGCGAAGCTCCCCAAGACGCTGAAGCTCGACGGCGAGGTGTACGTCCGCACCGAGAACCCGCTCGGCATGATGGCGTACTACATGGTCGGGAACGGAAAGGTGGAGCCGTACCGCCTGAAGATGCGTACCGCATCGTTCTCGAACGTGTCCGTTCTGCCGGCGATGCTCCCAGGGACGCTCGTTCCCGACCTGATCGCCATCCTCGGCTCGGTCTTCTTCGTCGTCGGCGACATCGACCGCTGACGCCTCTTGCACTCGGGGCGCGTCCCGTAGACGATATCGCTCACCGATATCGCACCGGTATCTCGCCGAGGAGGTCGCCGTGGAGGAGCGTGCCGCAAAACTTCTGTTGAAGGCGGTTCGATCGCTTCCCCAGCGAGAGCAGGATCAGGTTTTGGTCGCGCTGTTCCGCTGCGTTCCGGAGGGGACGGAGTTCGCGCCGCCGGGCACCTTTACTCGACGCCTCCCCGGGCCGTCGATCCCGGCGGACGTGGTGTTCTCGCACGGGACGCCGCCGATCGAGATGACCGGGCCGGTGGCCATGTTTCCGGTTCGGCTGCCACCCGAACTTCACGAACGGCTCCGCCGATGGTCGACGGATGCGGGATTCTCGATGGCGGGCGTCGTTCGCGGGCTTATCGAGCGCTTCTTGGACGAACAGGCCGCGCGGCCGCAGCGGCGTCCGAGCGGCGCAAAGCGCACGCGCAAGAGCGGAACCGCCCCACGTTCGAAGCGGTCCACGGCTCGCGGCTGAACCGCCCGGGACCGCTCCGCCGCGGTCTATCCGGCCGCGTCCGACCGCGACGACCGGCCACCCTCGCGCGCCCGAGCGAGCCACGGTGGTTCGGCCAGCCCGGCGGTGCCGATCACCAACCAGCGAAGGCGGCCGAGCCCGGCGGGATCGGCGAGTATTCTCGCGCGGCTTCGGCTTCCCCACGCGCGAACCGCTTCGTCGCCGTTCGACGCGTCCAGCATCTCCTGCTGGTGACGGCGCTCCTGGCCGAGCCAGTCGGCGAGGCCGAGCGCCGTCAGCGCGTCGCGCTGCGAGACCGCCTCGAACGCAGCGAGCCCCGCCTCGCGAGCGCGCCGGGCGATCGCGTCGAGGTCGACGCCGGCGGTGACGTCGGCGGAGCCGGGAGCGTCGAGGACGTCGGCGACAACCCGATGATCTCGGTAGCCGTGAACCCGTTCCGTTCCCGTGTCCGTCGAGGCGTAGTCGATCAACAGCGCGTAGCCGCGTCGGATGGTTCTGCCGAGCGCGTCGACGAACCCGAGCGCTGCGGTGGGGATGACGGCTTCTTGGCCGTCGTCGAGTGACAACCCATCGAACTGCTCGTCGTCGAGCGGCTGTTCGACCTCGACGAACGCATCGCCGTCGGCGGCGATTCGGATCTCGACGGACGTACCGCCGCGCCGGCGGATCCGGCGGAACGGCAGGTTGTCGAGCAGCTCGTTCGCGACGACGAGACCAGGATCGAGCGGCTCGATCTCCACGATCGATCCGGCCACGTTCGGGGTGATCGCGGAGAGGGCCTCCCGCGCGGCGGGGCTCGCCTCGACCGACTCGTACGAGACTTCGATGCCGGCGCGTTCGAACCCGGTGACGATCTCGCGCGCCATGGTCCCGTCTCCAGCCCCCACCTCGACCACGCGGAGCGGGATCGGCCGATCGAGGTTCACCCACATCTGCTCGAGGGCCGCACCGACGAGCCGCGAGAAGATCGGATGCACGTGCGGGCTCGTCACGAAGTGGCCGCGCGTCCCGATCGGCGTCGCGTCGTAGAACCCGCCTCGGCCGTAGAGGGCCTCCTCCATGAACTCGGCGAACGTGATCGGTCCGTAGGCGAGGATGCGGCGGCGGATGCGTTCGGCGACGTCGCTGCTCATCGCCACCAAGCGTACGGGCCGCGGGGTGCACAAGCGAGCGAAGTGGCCGGTGTGCGGGCTCGCACGGTGAGGTGTCGGCCGGATGACCGCGTGCGAGGATTCGCGCGTGAAACCCTTGCGAAAGGCCGCATCCGCGATCGTCGCGCGCGATGACGACGGCGAGCTCGAGGTGCTCGTCCTCGAGCGCGGCTCGAGCAGCCGGTTTCTCGCCGGATACGTCGCGTTCCCCGGCGGCTCTACCGACGACCTCGACGCCCGCCTGTCGCACGACTGGTTCGGATCGGCGGACGAGGTCGACCGCGCGTGCGCGGTTCGGGAGCTACTCGAAGAGGTCGGGCTCGCCCTGACCGCGAGTGGCCTTCGTGAAGCGAACGGACTCGGGCTCGAGATCATCTCGTCCTCTCCGCCGAAGGCGGAACAGCTCCGCGAGGTCGCGCACTGGGTCGCACCGGCTCAGGTCCCCACGCGCTTCGATGCACGGTTCTTCGCAGCGCGCGCGGACCACGCGCTGCGGCCCGTTGCCGACGGCGTCGAGGCCTCGGACGTGTGGTGGGTGTCGCCGCGCGCTCTCCTCGAGGAGTGGCGGACGGGCCGCCGGAAGCTCTACTGGCCGACGTATTACACGGTGGTTGCCATTTCGGCGTGCGCGAGCGTCGAGGAACTGCTCGAGCTCCGCATCGCCACCCGAGAGCCCGACGCGGACGAGCTCGAGCGTCTGCCTCGGTCGGTCTTCTGGCAGGACTGATCCGGGTGCTCCGCGTCGCCCGCGTGCTCGCGCCGAATCCGGGGGTTCGTGAGCTCGAAGGAACCAACACGTACGTGGTGGGCGAGGCCCCGGCGATCGTTGTCGACCCAGGGCCGGACGACGATGGTCATCTCGAGGAGGTCCGTGGGACTGCCGCCCGCGTCGGGGCGATCGTGCTCACACACGACCATCCCGATCACGCGCCCGGCGCCGTCCGGCTCGCTGCGCTCACCGGGGCGACGATCCATGCGTTCCGACCGCCCGCGGGCGGCTCGCGGCTACGTGATGGCGACGCCGTCTCGTGCGACGGCGTGTCGCTGACCGCCATCGCGACCCCCGGTCACACGCCGGATCACGTCGCGTTCTGGAACGAGACCGTTCGAGCCCTGTTCACCGGCGATGCGGTGCTCGGTCGCGGAACGAGCGTGATCGACCCGCCAGAGGGCGACCTCGTCGCGTATCTGCGTTCGCTCAACCGGATGAAGGAGCTTGATCCGCGGACGATCTATCCGGGACACGGGCCGATCGTGTTCGACCCGGCGCGGAAGCTCGACGAATACATCGAGCATCGAGCGATGCGCGAGCGCGAGATTCTCGCGGCGCTCGCAGACGGAGCGCGATCGGTCAAGGAACTCGTTCAGACCATCTACAGCGAGTACCCGGCGGACGTCCACGAGCTGGCGGCACGATCGGTGACCGCACACCTGTTGAAGCTCCATGCCGAGGGACGCGTCGAACGCGTCAAGCGCGGCGACGACACGACGTACCGTTCGATTGAACCCAGAGCGTGTGCGAGATGCGGTCGTCCGGTCCGCGGCAAGGGTCCCCTGTGCAGCAAGTGCACTGTCGAAGC
>DASUQY010000270.1:0-8606 GCA_036280315.1 Actinomycetota bacterium | reverse complement strand
GGTGAGACCTGCCGGCGGTGCGGCTCGGAGAACCCGGAAGACGACGCGCACGCACGCCTGAAGTTGGCGACGGAAATGTTCGAGGAACTCGGTGCTGTCGGCGAGCTGCGGCGGGCGACGGAGCTGGCGAAGCGGCTGTCTTGAAAGCCGCCTAGGCGGTGCGCTCCTGGCGCTCGCGCCGCTTTGGCTCCTTCACCGGCACGAGCGTGGGGTTGACCTTGCTGCGCACGACCTCGCCGTCGATCACACACTTGGTGACGTCCTTGCGCGACGGGAGCTCGTACATCGTGTTCAGCAGCACCTCTTCGAGGATCGCGCGGAGCCCTCGCGCCCCGGTGGCGCGGAGGATCGCCTGATCGGAGATCGAGTCGAGCGCGTCGTCGGTGAACTCGAGCTCGACGCCGTCGAACTCGAAGAACCTGTGGTACTGCTTCACGAGCGCGTTCTTCGGCTTGGTGAGGATGTCGATGAGCGCCTGCTTGTCGAGGTTGTGCACGTTGGTGATGACGGGCAGACGCCCGACGAACTCAGGGATCAGCCCATACTTCAATAGGTCTTCCGGAAGGACCTGGTGCAGGATCGCGCCGAGATCCTTGTCCTCGACACGACGTACGTCTGCGCCGAACCCGATGCCGCGGCTTCCGATCCGGCTCTCGACGATCTTCTCGAGCCCGGCGAACGCGCCGCCGCAGATGAACAGGATGTTCGTCGTGTCGATCTGGATGAACTCCTGGTGCGGATGCTTGCGTCCGCCCTGTGGAGGAACCGACGCCGTCGTTCCCTCGAGGATCTTCAAGAGCGCCTGCTGCACGCCCTCACCGGACACATCGCGCGTGATCGACGGGTTCTCGCTCTTGCGGGCGATCTTGTCGACCTCGTCGATGTAGATGATCCCGGTCTCCGCCTTCTTGACATCGTAGTCGGCGGCCTGGATCAGCTTGAGCAGGATGTTCTCGACATCCTCGCCGACGTATCCGGCCTCCGTGAGCGCAGTGGCGTCGGCTATGGCGAAGGGGACGTTCAGCATCCGGGCGAGCGTCTGCGCAAGGAGCGTTTTCCCGCAGCCGGTCGGACCGAGGATCATGATGTTGGACTTCTGGAGCTCGACCTCGTTGTCCTTGGCGCCGACCTGGATCCGCTTGTAGTGGTTGTAGACCGCGACCGACAGAACCTTCTTGGCCGTCTCCTGTCCGATCACGTACTCGTCCAGGAAGGCGTAGATCTCCTGCGGCTTGGGCAGCTCGTCGAGCTTCAGCTCCGAGGTCTCGGAGAGCTCTTCCTCGATGATCTCGTTACAGAGATCGATGCACTCGTCGCAGATGTAGACGCCGGGGCCGGCGATCAGCTTCTTGACCTGCTTTTGGGACTTGCCGCAGAACGAACACTTCAGCAGGTCCGAGTCGCCGATCCTCGCCATGCCCCCGTCCCCCTGAACGAACGGCCGGGTCCCCGCCCGGCCTGGTTAGCCGTCGAATCCTACGATGCGCCGGCGGCCGCCGCCGCGAGTTCCGGCTTCAACTTGCGGGTCGTGATGACCTCGTCGACGATCCCGTACTCGACCGCTTCCTGTGCGGTGAGGATGTAGTCGCGGTCCGTGTCCTTGCCGACCTTCTCCAGCGGCTGGCCGGTGTGCTCGGCGATCAGCTGATCCAAGAGCTGGCGGTACCGGATGATCTCCCTCGCCTGGATCTCGATATCCACCGCCTGCCCACCTGCCTGTCCGTGCGGCTGGTGAAGCAGGACGCGGGAGTGCGGCAGCGCAAACCGCTTGCCCTTCGCGCCCGCGAGCAGGAGAACCGCGGCCGCCGACGCCGCCTGTCCCATCACGGTGGTCGAGACGTCGCACTTCACGTACTGCATCGTGTCGTAGATCGCGAACAGCGCCGTAATGTCCCCACCCGGCGAATTGATGTACAGGTTGATGTCCTTGTCGGGTTCCTCTGACTCGAGGTGCAGGAGCTGCGCCATGATCAGGTTGCCGACGTTGTCGTCCACCGGCGTACCGAGGAACACGATGCGTTCCTTGAGCAGACGCGAGTAGATGTCGAACGAACGCTCACCGCGAGCGGTCTGCTCGACGACGACGGGAACGAGGTAGTCCTTCATGGCGTCTCCCTCTTGTCTTGTTCCGGTTCTGACGAGGGCTCATTGGAAGCGTCGGACGAGATCCCGTCCTCCTTGAGCCGGATGTTCGCGTGCTCGACGAGGATGTCGAGCGCCTTGGAGCGGATGATATCACCGGCCAATGATGCGATCTGACCGCTACTCTCCAACGTCTTCGCAACCTCTTTCGGTTCGCGTCCGAGCGCGGCGGCGAGTCCAGTGATCTCTCGGGCCAGCTCATCGGGAGTGACCTGGATGTCCTCGGCGCGCGCCACGGCCTCGAGGACGAGGTCCGCGATGATCGCGCGTTCGGCGTGCTGCCGCGCGTCGGCGCGGAACCGAAGCTCGTCGAAGCCCTGCGACGCGAGCAACTGATCGAGCGTGGTGCCTGCCCGCTCCGCCCGCTCGCGCGCGTGGCTCACGCGATGCCCGGTCTCCTCGTCAACAAGGCTCTCGGGCAGGTCGACCCTCGTCCGTTCGATCAGCGCGCCCAGGGCCGCGTCGCGGATGATCCCGTCGGCGGCGCGATCTTTGCTCTGGGCGATCTGCTCGGCGAGCTCGGCCCGGAGCTCGCCCAGCGTGTCGAACTCGGAGGCGGTCTTGGCGAACTCGTCGTCGGCCGCAGGGAGCTTCTTGGCTCTCACGTCCTTCACCAACACCTGGAGCGACACCTCGCGCCCAGCGTCGTCGCCGAAGCGCTCGGGAAGCACGTCGTTCACCTTGAGGATCTCGCCGGCGCGCTTACCTTCGAGCTCGGCGTCGAGCTTGCGACCGAACTCCCCGGATCCAACCTCGTAGAGGTAGTCCTGGCGTGTCGCGTCGGCCACGTCCTGGCCGTGGACGCTGGCGCGAATGTCCATGACAACGTAGTCGTTGGCGTGCGCCGGACGGGCGACGGGCTCGAGCTCGGCGAATCGTTCGCGCAGTGAGTCGACCATCGCGTCGACGTCCTGGTCCGTGACCTCGGTCGTCGGGCGGTCGAGCTCGATCCCCTTGTAGTCGGCGTCCTCGAACCGCAACCGCGGCCGAACCTCGACCGTCGCCGTGAAGACGAGCGGCTTGCCCTCCTCGACCTGCTGGAGGTCGATATCCGGTTGCGCGATCGGCGCGAGGTCGTGCTCCCGCATCGCATCGCGGTAATACGTCGGAACGGATTCCTCGAGGAACTCGCCGAGGACGGCGTCCCGTCCGATCTGGGCGTCGATGACTTGCCGCGGAACCTTGCCCTTGCGAAAGCCGGGAATCTTGACCTGTCGCGCGACCTTGCGATACGCCCGATCGAGGTCCTTGCCGAACTCATCCGGCGGAACCTCGATCGTGAGCTTTACCTTGTGCTTATCGGTCTCTTCGACGGTCGTCTGCATCCAAATATCGAATCTAGCAGTCCAGCCCGATACCCCGGATACGTGACCGGGAGCCCCGACGGTAGGCTCCGCGCCGATGTACGAGCACGAGCTCTCGTTCGCGAGCGAGCTCGCCGACGAGGCCGACCAGATGGCGCTGTCGTTCTTCCGCGGGTCGTTCGAGGTTCGGGAGAAGGCCGACCGGACACCGGTCACCGAAGCGGACATCACGATCGAAAGGGCCATCCGCGCGGCAGTGCATGTGCGGTTCCCCCGCGACGGCGTCCTCGGCGAGGAGGGCGGATCGGAGGGGGATGCATCTCGCCGCTGGATCGTCGACCCGATCGACGGCACGAAGAACTTCGCCGACGGCGTACAGCTGTGGGCGACGCTGATCGCGTTCGCCGTGGACGACGTTCCGGTCGTCGGCGTTGTGTCGATGCCCGCGATCGGCGAGCGCTACGAGGCCGCGCGAGGCCTGGGCGCCAGATTGAACGGCGAGGTGATCCACGTCTCGCGCACCGACTCGGTGTCACGGGCTTTCGTCCTGTTCGGCGGGATGGCGGACTGGCTCGACGGGCCGAACGCGCGCGGGGTGCAGCAACTGATGAGTGAGGCGCGGCGAACTCGCGGCTTCGGCGACGCATGGGCGCACATGCTCGTCGCACGCGGCTCGGCCGATGTGATGGTCGAGCGCGAGCTCAACACGTGGGACTGGGCGGCGGTCGAAGTCGTCGTCGAGGAGGCCGGCGGGAGTATGAGCCAGCTGGACGGATCTCCACTCGCGCACGGCAGGAGCGTGCTCTCGACGAACGGCGTGCTGCACAACAACGTCGTTGAGCGACTGCGTTCGGCGCGCGGCGCATAGCCCACGCGCGTCAAGCGACCGCATTGCGTTCGTGGAGGCGACGTTGGTAGCGTCGCGCCGCGCGAAGGGAGAACCGGTTGGCGAACATCGACGTCTTCGAGATGGAGCGGCTGCAGTCGCTCTACTGGCACGAGGTCGAGTACGACCTGTCGGAGAGCGGCGTCGCACCCCTCTCGCTCGACGAGCTGCTCCGCGACGACGACGCGCGGCGAGCGCTCCTCGGCACGAGGCTCGGCTATCCGCTGTCCGAAGGTTCGGAACGAACGCGTGCGTTCGTCGCGGAGTGGTACGAGGGAGCGGACATCGAGAACGTGACGATCACGAACGGCGGATCGGAGGCGAACCTCGTCGCCCTGTGGTCGCTGCTCGAACCCGGCGACCGTCTGGCGTTCATGGTTCCGAACTATCTCCAGGGGTGGGGACTCGGCCGCCACTTCGGAGATACGACGGACACGTTCGGTCTCGTCCGCGGCCGCGACGGATGGTTGCTCGACGTCGACGCGCTCGAGCGCGCGCTCGGTCCGCGGACGAAGGCGGTGATGGTGTGCAACCCGAACAACCCGACGGGCCATGTGCTCACCGCGGACGAGATGGATGCGATCGTTCGCGCGGCCGAACACGTGGGCGCGTGGATCGTCGCCGACGAGATCTACCGCGGGGCCGAGGTCGATACGGACCGGACGACGCCGACGTTCTGGGGACGTTCCGATCGGGTGATCGTCACGAGCGGATTGTCAAAGGCGTTCGGCCTGCCTGGTCTGCGGGTCGGATGGGCGGTCGCGTCACAGGAGACGATCGCCGAGCTGTGGATCCGGCACGACTACACGACACTCACGCCTGGCATGCTCTCCGACTCGCTCGCTCAGATCGCGATGGAGCCCGCTCGACGCGAGGAGCTCCTGGTGCGGACGCGCGGCATCATTCGGACGAATCTCTCGAGGCTCGAGGAATGGATCGCCGGGCAGTCGGCGCTGACGTACGTTCGCCCGAAGGCCGGCGCCATCGCTTACGTCGATTACGACCTGCCGATCGGCTCGCGGGATCTGATCGATCGCATCCGAACGCAGCAGAGCGTGCTGCTGGTTCCCGGCGAGATGTTCGGGCTCGGGAACGGCTTCCGCGTCGGGTTCGGGTTCGACATCGAGCACACGATCAAGGGCCTCGACCGAGCGGCGCTCTCGTTCCCGTGATGGGACGCCCGGGCGTGCGACGCAGTTACGGGGCGATGCGGCGGCGAGCGGCAACGGCGCCCGTCGGCCGAGACGGCTCGGCCGGCACCCGGCGGAGCGCCGCCTCGGCGTCGGCCATCGTGACAACCCGGCGCTTGTAGTTCAGAAGGGCGAACCGGTCGCAGGTCGTCTCCGCAGAGCCGCCGCGTCCGTGGTGGACGTGCAGGTACCAGTGCATCCACTCGTGGAGGTACAGGAACCTGAGCACCTCGCGCGCCGTCCGGAACGTCACGCCCTCGGTTAGCCAGATGAACCGGATCGACCGGCTCGCCCGGCGCTTTGCCCCGAACGCCACGACCTCGCCGAACGGGTAGAAGGGCTCGGGCACCTGGAGCGTGATCGTGCGCTCGCCGAAGTCGGTCTGTGCGGCGAGGTGCGGCTTCTCCCGGTACCGCAGGGGCCGCACGACGACGTCGTACCCGCGTGCCTCCGGAAGCCCCGACAGCATCCGGCGAACAGTGCCGAGCGGGAGGTCGTCACAGAACGAGCGGAGACGCATGGCGCCAGAGTAGCGCCACAGTGAGATTTCGGAGTTCATATTGCGCCGCAACGGTCTCGGCGTGGCTCCGTGCCCTTGGCCGCCGCCGATCGTCTGCGACGATCCGTCGGGATGGCCGGATTCGAACCGGCGACCTCGGCGACCCAAACGCCGCGCGCTGCCAGACTGCGCCACATCCCGGCGGGCCGATTGTAGTGGCGCTCAGGCAGCCAACCGGCGTCCCCGCCCGTCCTCCGACCCCGGCGGAGCGGTGCGTCCCGCGTGGGTGCTACAAAGGGTTCGTGCACGACCTCCACGAGAAGCACGCTCGCAGCGCCGTCACGGCCGTCGAGCTGAACGCCGTCACGCGGCTGTTCGGTGCGAATCCGGCCCTAGTCCGCGCCGACGTTCGCGTGGCACCCGGTGAAGTGCTGGTGCTTCGCGGCCCGAACGGCGCCGGCAAGACGACGGTCCTCCGGATCATGGCCACCGCGCTCTCCCCGACGTACGGACACGGTTCCGTGCTGGGGTTCGACCTCGTCCGCGAGCGCGACGCGATTCGTCGCCACACCGACCTGATGTCTCACAGAACGCGCCTGTACGAGGACCTCACGGCGGCGGAGAACCTGCGGTTCTGGTGCCGGCTCCTCGGCGTGGACGGGGCGGACATCCAGGCGGCGCTGGATCGCGTCGGGCTCCTCGAGGTGGCGGGCGAGCGGGTACGCGGCTTCTCGCAGGGCATGCGGCAGCGCGTAGCCGTGGCCAGGACGCTCTTGCGGCGCCCGCAGATCCTCTTGCTTGACGAGCCATACACCGGTCTCGACGCCGAGGCACACCACGCGGTCGACGACCTGATCCGCGAGGCTTCGCGCGACGGTCGCGCGGTCGTGGTCGCGACGCACCACACCATGCAGCGTGGGCTTGCGGACCGCGTCCTTTTCCTGGACGGCGGACGCATCGTTCGCGAGGGGGAGCCATGAGGCTCCTCCGTCAGGCGGCCACGATCGCCGCGAAGGACGTCCGCGCCGAGATCCGGGGCAAGCACGCGCTTGCGACGTTGCTCCCCTTCGCCGCCACCTTGCTGGTCTCGTTCGGTTTCGCGTTCGGGCCGGGCCGGGACGTGCTCCTGCGGACGGCGCCGGGCGTGTTGTGGATGGCCGTCCTGTTCGCGGCGGTGATCGCCGCTCGACGCGCGTACGAGATCGAGAGCGAGGACGGCGCGCTCGAGGGGTTGCTGCTCGCGCCGATCGACAAGGCCGCGGTGTTCCTCGGCAAGGCTGCCGCGGTCGCGCTGCAACTCCTGATGCTCGTCGCGTGCGCGCTTGTGCTCGTCGTCGTGCTGTTCGACCTCACGGTCCGCGGTCCGCTCGTGCTGGCCACCGCGTTCGGGCTCGGCACGGTCGGGCTCGCGGCAGTGGGCGGTCTGTTCGGCGTGCTCGCGGAGGCCGCGCGAACGCGCGAGGCGCTCTTCCCCACCCTCGTCCTTCCCCTCGTGACGCCGGTGCTCGTCGCAGGTGTTCGGGCCACCGATCTCGCCGCCACGGGACACACCGACGAGGCGATCGCGTGGCTTGGCCTCCTGGTCGCGTTCGACGTCGTGTTCGTCTCGCTCGGCGTTCTCGTGTTCGGCTTCCTTATGGAGGACTAAGGTGGAGATCGCCGCGCGCGGGCTCGGAACCGCGACTTCACGGAGCGGCGAACGGTTGCTCGGCGTCGCGGCGCTGCTCGCGCTCGGCCTGAGCGCGACGCTGTCGCTCGTCGTCGCGCCGCCCGACGCGCTCCAGGGCGAGGTGCAGCGGTTGATGTACGTGCACGTCCCTGCCGCGTGGCTCGCGTACTTGTCGTTCTTCGTGGTGTTCGTCTCGAGCGTCGCGTACCTGCGAACCAGCCGGACCAGATGGGATCGCGTGGCAGCTGCGTCTGCCGAGATCGGTGTGCTGTTCACGGCGCTGGCCATCGTCCTCGGCGCCCTGTGGGGCAAGCCGGTGTGGGGGACGTGGTGGACGTGGGACCCGCGGCTGACGACGACGGCGATGCTGCTGTTGATCTATATCGGCTACATCGCGGTTCGGCGCATCACGGACAGCCCAACGCGACGCGCTCGATGGTCGGCCGTGATCGGGGTCGTCGGGTTCGTGGACGTGCCGATCGTGCACCTGTCGGTGGTGTGGTGGCGGTCGCTCCACCAGCAGTCGACGGTGTTGCGCCTCGGCGGCCCTCAGATCGAGGGCTCGATGCTCACCGCGCTGCTGGTCGCGGTCGGCGCGTTCACGATCGTCTACGCGTACCTGATGGCGGTTCGCCTCCGTGTCGGGCGACTCGAGGAGCGCGCGGCACGCGAGGCCTTGGCGCCGCGGCTCGGCGAGGTCGAGGAGGCCGCGCGCTGATGGAACCGAACATCGGCTACGTCGTGGCCGGATACGCGATCACAGCGGTGGCGCTGGCCGGATACACACTGCGGCTGTTCGTCCGAGCGCGTCGCGCGCGTGAGCGCGCCGAAGCTGTAGCCGCGCGACGCCGGGTCTGAGCGAGTCCTCGGGATCAGCGGCACCGGACCGTAACGCCTCGCTCGGCGTCGGCGATGA
>DASUQY010000269.1:0-3114 GCA_036280315.1 Actinomycetota bacterium | reverse complement strand
GCCGCCGAGCTCGAGCCCGGTCGTGCCCGGTCGAACGCCCGTCGCCGCGACGGCATCGGTGACCAACACCAGCCCGTCGGCGCCCCTGGCGGCCCACGCCGCCGCGATGGCTCCCGGGTAGACGTGGGCACCGTCGACGATCAGTCCGGACGGCGGCGCGGTCTCCATCAAGAGCGCGCCCGACAGCCCCGGCTCGCGATGGTGGAACCCCGACATCGCGTTGAACAGGTGCGTTCCCGAACTGACGCCGATCGAAAACGCCTCGACGGCCTGGTCGAACGACGCATCGGAGTGCCCGGCCGAGACGACCACGCCGTTCGCCACGAGCTCACGGATCACCTCGTCGGCTCGAGGAAGCTCGGGGGCGAGCGTCACCAGGCGAACGCCGGCGTCGCGAGACCAGCCGGCGATCACATCCTCAGACGGCGTCTGGAGGTGGCGCTCTTCGTGCGCGCCTCGGCGCGACGGCGCGAGCATCGGCCCCTCGAAGTGGAGACCGAGCGGCGTCGCTCCGACGTACCCCTCCGGCGGTCCGGCGGCGAGCACCTCGAGCGCGCGCTTCGCGACGTCCGGTGGCGAGCTGACGATCGTGGGCAGGAACGCCGTCACCCCAGAGCGCGGCAGCATCGCTCCCACCTCCCAGATGGACTCGGGGTTGCCGGTGAAGTCGTGGCCGAACGCGCCGTTGATCTGAAGGTCGATCAGGCCCGGCGCGACCAACAGACCCGTCGCATCGAGGAGCTCCGCCGTGGACGCGAGGCGCTCCGCCGATCGTCGTTGGACGGCAGAGATCGCGCCGTTCGCGACCTCCACATCCGCGTCGACCCAGGCACGTTGGACGAGCACGCGGCCACCGGCGATCAGAAGCGAACGGGTCACGACGAGGCGATCAGCCCTTGATCGAGCCCGCGAGGAGACCGCGAACGAAGTACCGCTGTAGCGCGAGGAAGACCACGACCGGGACGAGAATCGAGACGAACGCACCGGCCGTCAACAGGTGCCAGGATTCACCCTTCGTACCGACCAGCTCGTTGAGCGTAGCCGTGAGTGTGGCGACCTCCGAGTCGGTCCCCAGGAACACCAGCGCCACGAGCAGATCGTTCCACACCCACAGGAACTGAAAGATGGCGAACGATACGAGCGCCGGGATCGACAGCGGCACCGCGAGATGGAGGAACGCGTCGAAGTGTGAGGCGCCGTCCATGTACGCGGACTCGAAGATGTCGCCCGGAAGCTCCGACATGTAGCTGTACAGAAGGAAGATGGCGAGCGGCAGGCCGAACCCAGCGTGCGCGATCCACGTGCCGAGGAACGTACCGGTCAGATCGAGGTGCGTGTACACGCGCAGCAACGGGATCAAGGCCATCTGCAACGGCAGCACCAGCAGACCGACGACGACGGCGAACAGGAGCCTCCTTCCGGGGAAGCGCATCCACGCGAACGCGTATCCGGCGAACGCGGCGATGACGATGGGGATCACCGTGGCGGGGATCGTCACGACCAGGCTGTTGACGAACGCGGTGCCGAGGCCCTCGGCGGCCAGAACGGCGCGGTAGTTCTCGGCGGTCAGCGATGCGGCCTCGAACGGATGGAGGAGGAACGTCCACCAACCCGACGCCTGGATGTCGGCGGCGTTGCGGAACGAGCTGATGAGCAGGGCCGCCGTCGGCATCGACCACAGCGCGGCGATGGCAATGACCGCGGTGACGACGATGGGCTTCACGCGCCGCGGTTCGGCCGGAGCGCGGCGAACCTCGAGGGGCTTCTCGGCCACCAGGACAGGCGAGGCGGACATCAGCGCGCCTCCTGCCGGCGCATGTTCCTGATGTTCAGGACCATGAACGGCACGACGACGATCATCAGGACGACGGCGAGGGCGCTCGCCCGCCCGAAGTTCCGGAACTTGAACATCTCGGTGAACATGCGGTTCGCCACGACCTCGGTGTCGAACCGCCCACCGGTCATCACGAACACGATGTCGAAGACCTTCAGGATGGCGATGAAGATCGCCGTGGCCACAGTCAAGATGGCACCCCGGATGCTCGGCAGGACCACCTTGAAGAACAGCTGCGGCTCGGACGCCCCGTCGATCCGCGCCGCCTCGATCAGCTCGACTGGCACACCCTTCAGCGCCGCCGAGAGCACCACCATGGCGAACCCCGTCTGGAGCCAGATCATGATGGCGATGAGCGCGAACGTGTTGACCGGCGGCGTCTGGAGCCACGGGACCGGTTCGGCTCCGAGGGCCGAGCCGACCGCGTTCACCACGCCGATCTGGGGCTCGCCCTCGGGTCGCCACGCGTAGACGAACCGCCAGATGACGCTCGCGCCGACGAGCGAGATCGCCAGCGGGAGGAAGATGAACGTCTTCGCGAAGGCCTCGCGCTTGACGCGATCGACGAGCGCGGCGAACAACAGTCCGATCAGGACGCTGACCGCGGTCCCCACGACGAGCCACAGCACGTTGTTGCGGAAGGCCACGAGCATGTCGGGATCGGTGAACGCGAAGCGGTAGTTGTCGGCCGCACCGCCGTCCTCTCGAAGGCTCGTGACGATCGTGCTGATCGCCGGATAGACGAGCGCGAATCCGAGCAGTGCGACGGCCGGGCCGACGAACACGAGCGGGCGGATCCGCTCGGCGAACCGCCCGAGCAGGTCGACGACGCGGTTGGCCGAGACGAACAGCGCCCAGACGCCGCCCACGCCGAGGACGAGGGCGAGGACGGCGATGATCGTCTTCGACGTTCCGGGCGTCAGGCCGTTGTCGCGGATCGACGAGGCCGAAGCGTCGAGGCCGACGAAGTCTAGGGCGTTCGCCAGGTAGTGTTCGAGATCGGTCGCGTCACGGAGCATGTCCAGCCCGATCGCGCCGACGGCGAGGACGCCGGCGAGGGCGAGCACCGCCAAAAGACCGCGCGCACCCCTGCCGCCGCCGTTCACGCCGGCGGTTGCTACTTCGGCCGTCTCGCTTGCCTCCCACCCCCGCGGTGCGGGGGTGGGAGGCTCGCGAGAGGTATCGACCGGCGGAAGGGGCGCGTTCGAACCCATCCGCTCAGCCCGAGGGCCAGCTCTCTTCGATCTGCTGGAAGATCTGCTCGGTGTTCTGTCCTTCGT
>DASUQY010000268.1:0-10623 GCA_036280315.1 Actinomycetota bacterium | reverse complement strand
CGCTCGACGTCGGCGCGCGAGAGTCGTTCGCAGTCCTCGGTGCGACGGCCGCGGAGCTCCTAGGGGTGCCGTGGGACCTCGAGGGCACGAGCTTCGCCCGGCAGATGGGGTTCTGACGATTGGAAGTCGAGTCTTGAGGTGAGCTGGAGGGTCGCCTGGGTACTCCCGCCCGTCTATCGACTTCCACCTGAGGGTTGGCATCAGGCTTCCTGGAGAGGCGGGCGACGGACAACATGAGCATCACGGATCCGCGCCGTGTCCTCGAGGTCAAGCGTGACGGCGGCCGCCTGGACCTAGACGACCTGCGGGCGTTCATCCTCGGATACGCCCGGGGAGAGATCCCCGACTACCAGGCGTCGGCCTTCCTGATGGCGGCCTTCGTCAACGGGCTCGACGACGGCGAGACGTTGGCGCTGACGCGGGCGATGGTCGATTCCGGGCGGACGATCCCGCTCGAAGGCGTCACGCGCCCGAAGGTCGACAAGCATTCGACCGGCGGAGTCGCGGACGGCGTGACGCTGCTGTTCGCCCCGCTGGCGGCCTCACTCGGTCTCGCCGTGGCCAAGCTGTCCGGCCGAGGTCTCGGGCATACGGGCGGAACGCTCGACAAGCTCGAGGCGATACCCGGATTCCGAACGGATCTCGAACCGGATGCGTTCGAGCGTCAGGTCGAACAGATCGGGTGCGCGGTGGCGGCGCAGACCGCGGACGTGGTTCCGGCCGACGGGGCGCTGTACGCCCTTCGCGACGTCACGGCGACGGTGCCGTCGATCCCGCTGATCGCCGCGAGCGTCATGTCGAAGAAGCTCGCCGTGGGAACCGACCTGATCCTGCTCGACGTGAAGGCGGGGAGCGGCGCATTCATGAAAACGCCTGAAGACGCAACGGCGCTGGCGAAGGCGTGCGCCAAGCTCGCGACGGACTGGGGCCACCGAACGCGGTGCGCCGTGACCGACATGTCACAGCCGCTCGGCGACGCGATCGGCAACGCGCTCGACATCCAGGAGGCGGTGGCCCTCCTCCGAGGCGAGATGCACGGACGGCTTCGCGACGCCGCGGTGATGTTCGCCGGCGAGGCGCTCAGCAGGCTGACCGGCGTCGCCATGGGTGAGGGGCGCGCGCGGGCCGCCAAGGCGATCGATTCAGGTGACGCGCTCGCGTCGTTCCGGTCGATGATCGATGCACAGGGCGGCGAAGCGGCCGTCGTCGACGAGCCGGAAGCGGTTCTGCCTCGAGCTCCGGTCATCACGCTGATCCTGGCCGAGCGCGACGGCCATCTCACAACGGTGGACGCGGAGGCGTTGGGCCGCGCCAGCGCCGACCTCGGTGCGGGGCGGAAGCGAAAGGGCGATCCGATCGATCCTGCCGTCGGTATCGTGTTCCGGCCCAAGATCGGCGACCGCGTCGAAAGCGGGCAGCCGCTCGGGTCGGTGCACGCACGGAGCGAAGAGGATGCGGAGACCTGCCTGACACGGATCGCAGCCGCGATCACCATCGGCGACGAACCGGTCGACGCGCCGCCGCTCGTGTTCGGCTGGTACGGAGACTGAGCGATGGATCTCGAGAACCTCAGGTTCGCGCTCTACCTGGCGATCTCCCTCGTCCCGGCGCTCGTGCTGCACGAGTACGCACACGCTTTCGTCGCGGTGCGGCTGGGGGATCCGACGCCTCGTCGGTGGGGGAGGCTGACGTTCAACCCGCGACCGTTGATCGACCCGTTCGGGTCGGTGATCCTTCCGATCCTGGCGCTGATCATCATTGCGGCTCGCGGTCTGTTCCTGCTGCCAATCTTCGCGTACGCCAAACCGCTCCCGCTCGACGCCTCGTATCTGCGCCGGCAGCGACGAGACACGCTGCTGATCGCCTCGGCGGGACTGGCCGCGAACGTCGTCCTGATCTTCGTGGGCGGCATCCCCGTTCGGCTCGGCGCGTCGGGTGAGCTGGGGCTCTTCGCCTCGGCCTGGATGATCGTGAACGCGTACATGTTCGGCTTCCAGCTGATGCCGATCCCGGGATTCGATGGCTCCAAGCTGCTGGCGCCGTTCCTTTCGCCTCGCGCGCGCGAGGTGTTCCTCAACCTGGAGCAGTACCTCGTCCTGTTCGTGTTGGTGATCTTCTTCGTGCTGTCGGGGCCGTTTCGTTCCATTGCCGCCGCGTTCGGGAACATCGCCTGCAATCTCGCGGCGGGCACCGACTGCGTCGTGTGACGTCCCGGGACGGCGGACCCTCGGCGTTATCATCGGCCGCATCGTGACGCCCTCTCGGAGCAGCGCTCGCCGCGATCACCACGCCATCGCGCCGCCCGACGCGAAGGGGCGAGTGCTGACGGGGTTCCGCCCGACCGGGCCGATGCACATCGGTCATTGGTTCGGCAACGTGATGAACCTCGTCCGTCTGCAAGAGGACCACGAGGCGTTCTACTTCCTGGCGGACTGGCACATGCTGACGACGCACTACGACCGGACCGAGGAGCTGCCCGAGAACGTCCGCACGTTGGCGCTCGATCTGGTCGCCGCTGGCGTCGACCCGAACCGCGTCACCTTCTACCGCCAGTCCGACGTCAAGGAGGTCGCCGAGCTGACGCTCCTGCTCGGGATGATCACGCCGCTCGGCTGGCTCGAGCGAGTCCCGACGTACAAGGAACGCCTCCGTGACATGGCCGAGCGCGATGTCGCGAACTTCGGCTTGCTCGGATACCCGGTGCTGCAGACCGTCGACATCACGATCGTGAAGGGCGAGCTCATCCCGGTCGGGGAGGATCAGGTCTCGCACGTGGAGCTCACGCGCGAGCTCGTTCGCCGGTTCAACCGCCACTACGGGGACGTGCTGGTCGAGCCGCGGGCGCTGCTTTCGAACGCCCCCTCGGTCCCGGGATCGGACGGCCGCAAGATGAGCAAGTCGCTCGACAACACGATCGATGTCCGCGATGACGAGGCGACGATCCGGCGAAAAGTGCGGAGCTTCATCACCGATCCGATGAAAGTGCGTCTCGGCGATCCCGGACGGCCGGACATCTGTCCGATCTTCGCGCTGCACCGGCTCTTCTCGCAGGACATCTACGAGTGGACGCGCGAGAACTGCAGCACCGGCGCGTTGCCATGCGTCGATTGCAAGACGAACCTGGCAGACCGCATCGTCGCGTACTACGCGCCGTTCCGAGATCGTCGCGAAGAGCTCGAGCGCACGCCTGGGATCGCCGAGAAGATCCTGGCCGAAGGACGCGAGAAGGTGGGACCGGTGGTCGAGGAGACGATGAAGGCCGTTCGCACGGCGATGAACCTCGCCTAAGCGAGCGGAGCGAGCGGATGAATACGAGATGAGCGAGCGCCCCGTCGCGGAGAGCACGTTCGCGGTCGAACTCCCCGTTTTCAGCGGACCGTTCCGGCTCCTCGCGGAGCTGATCCTCGATCACAAGATCGACGTGTGCGACGTGTCGATCGCGACGGTCACCGACCGGTTCCTCGAACGCGCCAAGGACACCGAGCTGTGGGATCTGGAGGAGGCGACGTGGTTCCTCGCCGCATCCGCCGTGCTCCTCGAGCTGAAGGTGGGCCGGCTGATGCCGCGGCACGAGGTCCTCGACGAGGAGGACATGATCGGGATCTCGCCGGACCTCGTGTACGCGCGTTCACTCGAGCTCGCCGCATTTCGTCGCGTCGCCGCGGAAGTGCAACGCCGAGCCGAGGAGGAGACCCGGCTGTTCACGCGCGAAGCGGGCCCCCCTCCGGAGTTCGCAC
Organism: Actinomycetota bacterium; assembly: GCA_036280315.1. GTDB lineage: Bacteria > Actinomycetota > UBA4738 > UBA4738 > HRBIN12 > CALGFI01. Next base: position 6,886 of record DASUQY010000268.1, on the reverse strand, counting down.
ATCTGTATCCCGACGTTCTCGAGCGCGTCACCCCCGACGACCTGGCGCAGGCGGCCGCCATCGTCCTGCGCCCGCCGCCTCTCCTGGACCTCGGGCACGTCACACCGATCCGGTACACGATGGCGGAGGCGCTCGACGCGGTACGTTCGCGTCTCGGCGAGCTCGGGCAGGCGTCCTTCCGGGATCTGGTCGCCGACTGCGAGGAGCGGATCCAGGTCGTCGTTCGGTTCCTCGCGCTGCTCGATTTGTATCGAGAGGGGAAGGTGGATCTCGCGCAGGCCCAGACGTTCGGCGAGATCGTCGTCAGCTGGGAGGGGGACAGACTGCATGCCCGATGACCGCGCCGAGCCGCTGCGACGGCTAGAGGCGTTGCTGTTCGTCTCCGACGAGCCGGTAACGGCCGTCGCGATCGCGGCCGCGCTCGAGATCGAACGACGCGACGCCGAGGAGCTCTGCGAGGAGCTTGCGCGACGGTATGAGGAGCGCGACGCCGGCATCGTCCTTCGCAACGTCGCGGGAGGGTGGCGGTTGGCCACGCATCCGGACGCAGCGGCCGTCATCGAACGCTACGTCGTCTCGGCGCGCCACGCGCGGCTCACGAAGGCGATGCTCGAGACGCTGGCCATCGTCGCGTACAAGCAGCCGGTGACGCGCCACCAGGTCTCGTCGATCCGCGGCGTGAACTCTGACGGCGTCCTCCGCGCGTTGTCCGACCGCGGCCTCGTCGCCGAGGGCGGACGTGACGAGCGCCCCGGCCGGCCCGTGCTGTTCGGCACCACGCCGGAGTTCCTGGAGCGGATCGGCTTGTCCTCTCTGTCGGGGTTGCCGCCACTCGCGCCACTGCTCGGGAACGGCGACGGCACCCCCCGCGCGTCCCTCGGCGAAGACGGCGGCGACGGCGACGTGACGCCAGACGACGGCGCGGAGTCCTCGACCGGCTGAACGCACCATGCCGGTTGAACGTCTCCAGCGCGCGCTCGCGCGGGCGGGATATGGCTCTCGACGCGCTTCGGAGGAGCTGATCGCGGGCGGTCGCGTGACCGTCAACGGACGGACCGCTCGCCTGGGCGACCGCGTCGACGCAGAACGAGACGAGGTTCACGTCGACGGACATCGCATCAGCGTGGATCCGGGGTTGCGGTACCTCGCCTTCCACAAGCCTCACGGCGTCACCACCACGATGAGAGACACCCACGCCGAACGAGACCTTCGCCGCTACCTACCGAGCGGTCCGCGCGTGTTCGCCGTAGGGCGGCTCGACCGGGACACCGAGGGGTTGCTGCTCCTGACGAACGACGGCGAGCTCGCCCATCGGCTCGCGCATCCGCGTCACGGGGTGGAGAAGGAGTACCTCGCGGAGGTCGAGGGGACGGTCACCGAACGACACGTCGCCCGGCTGCGCCGAGGCGTGGACCTCCAGGACGGTGTCGCGCGTGCCGTTGGGGCGCGGAGCGTCGGGCGCAGCGGTGACCGCGGCGCGATCCGCCTGGTCATGACCGAGGGGCGGAAACGGGAGGTGCGCCGGATGCTCGATGCCATCGACCTTCCCGTGCGCCGGCTCGTCCGAACCCGGCTGGGACCGATCAGGCTCGGGAGGCTCAAGCCCGGTGAGGTTCGAGACCTGACGGCGGAGGAGGTTCGCGGCCTGTACCGCGTCGCTGGCCTGTAGCGTTACGCCCCGCGGCGGGGACGGAAGGACAGCAATGAGCGTTCGGGCCGCCCGGGGCGCGATCCGGGTGAACGACGACACGGCCGATGACGTGTTGTCGGCGACGGGGCGTCTTCTGAGCGCGATGCTCGATCGCAACGCCGTCGAAGCCGACGACATCGTCAGCGTCTTCTTCACCGCGACGGAGGACCTTCGCTCCGCGTTCCCAGCGGAGGCTGCGCGTCGTCTCGGGCTGGGACGGGTTCCGCTGTTGTGTGCGCAAGAGATCCCGGTCCCCGGCGCCATGCCGAAGGTCGTCCGCGTCCTGATGCACTTCCACACCGACCGAGCTCAGCGCGAGGTGGTGCACCCGTACCTCGACGGTGCCGAATCGCTCCGCGATGACCTGGGGTGAGTCGGGCGCGATGAGGTCGGCGGAGCGGGTCGCGGTGATCGGCACGGGCCTGATCGGCACGTCGATCGCGATGGCGGGGGCTCGGGCGGGCGATCAGGTCCGGGGATTCGACGCCGATCCCGAGGCGCTGTCGAGGGCCGTGGAACGGGCCGGCCTCACGCCGGCGACCGATCTCGATGAATGCGTTCGAGGCGCCACCATCGTGTTCGTGTGCACACCGATACCCGTTGCCGCTGAACTCGTGGTCGAGGCTCTTGACCTGGCGCCGGACGCCGTCGTGTCCGATGTCGCGAGTGTGAAGTCTCACGTAATGGTGGAGGTCGAGTCACGGGCTCGGGTCGACGGTCTGCGCAGGTACGTGGGCGGGCACCCGATGGGCGGTTCCGAACGGTCCGGGCCGGATCATGCGTCGCCGTCGGTCCTCGACGGGATCGTGTGGGTCGTGACCCCCGCCGAGCGGAGCGAGGACGCCGCCATCGCACGACTCGAGGGCTGGGTGTCGCGCGTCGGCGCCCGTCCGATCCGCATGGACGCGGAGCGGCACGATCGCCTCGTCGCAATGGTCAGCCACCTGCCCCAGGTAGCGTCCACGGCGCTCATGGGACTGGCTGCGAGCGAAGAGGCCGGCGAGCCCGAGATCCTGCTGCTCGCGGCGGGAGGGTTCCGTGACCTCACGCGTCTCGCGGCGTCGAACCCCCACCTGTGGAGCGACATCCTCCTGGCGAATGGGGCGGCGATCGGTCGAGCGATCGACCTGTACGTCGAGCGCCTGGAGTCGCTCCGGGATCTGGTCGTGGCCGAGGACGGCGGCGGTGTGGAGTCGGCGTTCGCCGAAGCCAAGACGGCGCGACTCCAGCTGGCTGCCAAGCCGCAGGTGCGAGCCGGCGTCGCGGTGTTGCAGGTACCCGTTCCGGACCGACCCGGCGTCCTCGCCGAGTTGACATCGACGATGGGGGAGGCCGAGGTGAACATCGAGGACCTCCAGATCGTCCATTCGCCGGAGGGTGGGCTTGGCACGGTTCATCTGACCGTCGCCGCGGACACCGTCGAGGCCGCAGAACGCGCCCTCCACGAACGGTGGTTCGAGTCCACCCGCCTGGCGTGACCGATGCGCATCACCGTGCATCCGGGCGGGAAGATCGGCGGCGAGACACGTGTGCCGGGGGACAAGTCGATCGCACATCGTTGGCTCATCCTCGCGGCAACGGCGAGGGGTCGAAGCGAGCTCCGTGGACTACCGGCTGCACTGGACGTCGTGTCGACGGCGAGGGTTCTCGCGGCGATGACGCCCGAGAGGCCTCGAGCTGCACTCGAGCTTTGGACCGCTCGGTCGCTTCAACGGGCTGAGCATCATGGTTCCACGACGAACGACTCTGACCCTCGAGCACGGTCGATCATCCTCGAAGGTGGTGGTCGAGCCAACCTTCATGCTCCGGACGGGGACCTGAACTGCGGGAACTCGGGTACCACAATGCGGCTGGTTTCCGGCGTCCTCGCGTCGCAGGCGTTCGAGGCGCGACTGGTCGGGGACGCGAGTCTCTCGACGCGGCCGATGGAACGCATCGCCCAGCCGCTTCGGGAGATGGGCGCGGATGTCGAGACGACGGGCGGCCTTCCGCCGGTGACCGTTCACGGCGGCCCGCTCGCTGGGATCCGCCACGCGACGGTGGTGCCGAGCGCGCAGATCAAGGGCGCCGTGCTCCTGGCGGCGCTCGACGCGGAGGGCGAGACCACGGTCGTTGAACCGGCCAGGACCCGCGATCACACCGAGCGAGCGCTCGAACACCTCGGTGCGCCGGTTCGGGTCGAGGGCCTAGCGGTCGCGGTCTCGCGGTTCGAACATCGGGGATTCGCCGGATCGGTTCCGGGCGACGTCTCGTCGGCCGCATTCTTGATCGCTGCGGCCGTGCTGACGGGCGGAACGCTTCGGATCGACGACGTCGGACTCAACCCGTCTCGGACGCATCTGTTGGGAATCCTCCGACGAATGGGCGTCCCGATCGATGCGGAGATCGAGCGCCAGGAGCTCGGCGAGCCGGTCGGCACGATCGTCGTCGAGGCGACCGGTCGGTTGTCCGGAGCGACGGTGTCGGCGGAGGAGCTCCCCCTGGTGATCGACGAGGTACCCGTGCTGGCGATGCTCTCCGCCACGGCCGCCGGCGACAGCCGGTTCCGTGGCGCGGCCGAGCTGCGAGTGAAGGAGAGCGATCGGCTGCGGGCGATCGAACACGCGATCCACTCGCTGGGCGGCGACGCGCGGATCGAAGGCGACGAGCTGGTGGTGGCCGGCGGAGGCCTGCGCGGTGGCAGCGCCTCGTCTGGCGCCGACCACCGGCTCGCCATGGCGATCGCCGTGGGAGGGCTGGGCGCGGGTGGCCCAGTGACGGTCGACGGCATCGAGGCCGCGGACGTGTCGTTCCCCGGTTTCGTGCGGACCCTGTCGGCGCTCGGCGCGAGGCTCGAGCCGTGAGCGGCACAGCGGTGATCGTGGCGATCGATGGACCCGCGGGATCCGGGAAGAGCACGCTCGCGCGGCGACTCGCCCAGACGCTCGACCTGCCGTACCTCAATACGGGCCTCATGTACCGAGCCCTCACCCTCCAGGCGCTTCGGCGAGGAATCGACCCAGATGACGCGGACGGTCTCGCTGCCCTTGCGCGGGAGATCACGTTCGATCTGGATTGGCGCGTTCGGCCGCCGGAGCTGACCATCGACGGTTCACGCGCGAGTGAACAGTTGCAAAGTGCAGACGTCGAGTCGACGGTTTCACGAGTGGCCCGTCATCCACACGTCCGCGAGGTGCTCCGCGCCGAGCAGCGTCGACTGTCTGAACGCGGAGGTGTGGTCGAGGGTCGAGACATCGGGACGGTCGTCGCGCCTCACGCGGACGTGAAGCTCTACCTCCAGGCGGCACAGTCCGAGCGCATCTCGCGGCGCATCAACGAGCGGTCCGCACCGGCCGAGCCGCTCGGCGACGCGCTCTCGGCGAGGGACGCGCTCGACGCGCGCACGAACCCGCTCCGCCCGGCCAGCGACGCCGTCGCGATCGACACCACCGGCATGACCTCCGACCAGGTGTACGAGAAGGCCCTGGCGACGGCCCGGGCCCGCCTCGCCCAGCGGGGACGTCGATGATCAGGGCCGGCGTCGAACGTACCTACGGCTCCTCGCGCTGATGAGCCTTCCCACGGTCGCCCTGGTCGGGCGCCAGAACGTGGGGAAGTCGACGCTCGCCAACCGCCTGCTGGGGCGACGCGAGGCCATCGCGCACGAGACACCGGGCGTCACGCGAGACAGAGTGGAGCTCGAGGCAACCTGGCGGGGGAGGGCCTTTCGGATCGTCGACACCGGCGGCTACGTGCACGCCGCTCGTGGGATCGACGTCGAGGTCGCCCGGCAGGCTGAGCGCGCGACGGCCGAGGCCGATCTCATCCTGTTGGTGGTCGACGGGCGGACCGGCCCGGTCGAGGAGGACGCCTCGCTTGCGCGTGGGCTGCGGAGCGTCGCCGTCCCGGTGCTCGTTGCGGTCAACAAGATCGACACCGAACGCGAGGAGACCGACTCGCTGCAGTTCCACCGTCTCGGGCTCGGCGACCCTGTTCCGGTCTCGGCGTTGCACGGGCGCGGCTCCGGGGACCTCCTCGACCGGATCGTGGACCTGTTGCCCGCGCGCCGCCCGGGAGAACCGGAGACGGATCGGGAGCCGCGCTTCGCGCTCGTCGGCCGTCCGAACGTCGGGAAGTCGAGCCTGTTCAATCGGCTGGTCGGGGAGGAGCGGTCGGTCGTGTTCGAGGACGCCGGCACGACGCGCGACGCCGTCGATGCGGTCGTGCAGTGGCCGGGCGGCGCCGTTCGTTTCGTCGACACGGCGGGATTCCGGCGTCCCGCGAAGGTCCACGGCATCGAGTACTTCGGGTTCGTCCGGGCAGAGCGAGCGATCGAGAGGGCGGACGTCGCCGTCCTGGTCCTCGATGCACCGGACGGCTTCACGGCGGAAGACAAGCGCATCGCGGCGAGAGTGCTGGAAGAAGGCCGGGGCGTGCTGATAGCCGCCAACAAGTGGGACCTCGTCGAGGAGAAGGACCGAACGTTCAAGCTTCTCGGCGAGGAGCTCGCCGTGTACGCCCGCGCGCCCGTGCTCCGGACCTCTGCGCGGACGGGCCTGGGCGTCCACCGGCTCCCGCCGGCACTCCTCCAGGTGCACGACGCCTGGGCACGCCGAGCGCCGACCGCCGCGGTCAACGACGCCCTCCAAGCTGCCGTGTCCGAGCGTCCCCCGCCCGGCGGGGGCAGATACCGCTACGGGACGCAAGTCACGGCCGGCCCGCCAGCGTTCGTCATCTTCGGCGGCCGCGCGCCGGACGCCCCGTACAGAAGGTTCCTCGAAAACCGGTTCCGTCAAGCGTTCGATCTCGACGGCGTCCCGATCCGGTTGCGGTTCCGGCCGTCGCGGGCGCGCGCACGAGGCCGCTAGACTTGGTCGAACGGGCCGTGGCGCAGCTTGGTTAGCGCGTCTGACTGGGGGTCAGAAGGTCGCCGGTTCAAATCCGGCCGGCCCGACGGGATGCGGGTGTGCGTGAGGTGACGCGCACGACCCCGCCCACGGATCGGCTCCTCACCATCCCGAACGCGATCTCGTTGCTGCGGATCGCTCTCGTCCCCGTATTCGCGTTGCTCATCGTGGATCGAGACACGACGGCGGTCGGGTTCACGGTCTTCGCCGTCGTTCTGGCCACCGACTGGCTCGACGGGGTCGTGGCCCGCGGCATGGGACAGGTCTCAGAGGTCGGCAAGGTCCTGGATCCGCTCGCCGACCGCATCGC
>DASUQY010000267.1:0-4005 GCA_036280315.1 Actinomycetota bacterium | reverse complement strand
CATCTCGGCGGGTGCGTGGTGGTCGTCGGGATCACGCCCGAGGAGCGCGATCCAGCCTGCCGCGTCCTCGCTCACGCACTTGCATTCCGCGCACCGCATCACGTTGGCGCGGGAGCCTACAAGCCAGGATCGGAGGAGATGCCGCCCTGCACGCGCTCGACACGGTGGAAGCGGGTGGAGCTCGCGGCGGGCTCGCCGGTAGGGGGAGGGTTCCGGCTCGCAAACCTGCCGCCCGCCGCGAGCGCGGGACGATCGCAGATTTCGATCGAGTACGCAAACGTGAGCGAGCGCCTCGACCTACCTCGACTCCTCGGCGGCAGTTCGAAGCTGGTCCGCGAGCGCCGCCGCGGAATCGGGCGGTAGCGGGATGCCGAGGACGATATCGCCGTCGCGGTTCCTCGCGTCGATGCGGACGAACCTCTCGTTGCCGTTGTCGACCGCCCACGCGACGACAGTCACGACCTCGACCCCGACGCCGAGCAGTTGATCGCCTTCGAGCTCGACGATGGGTACGGCCTCGCTCTCGAGATGCGGAATCTTCACGATTCACCTCCTTCCGCCGTCTCGACCCCTGGGTGACGAGCGCGAGTGTAGGCGTCAAGCCGAGAGGTTGCCATCGACGATACGACGCGGACCATGAAAAACCCGCCGTTTCCAGCGGGTCTAGGAGAGCGGATGAAGGGACTCGAACCCTCGACCTTCTGCATGGCAAGCAGATGCTCTAGCCAACTGAGCTACATCCGCGAGGGAGCCGAGTATAGCCAGGCGTCGTCGCCGACCCGAGAGCCGTCCGGCGTTTTATGCACCGCGCGCGCGGGAACTGAAAGGCGATGACTGCGGCGGACGACAACGGGCCCGACGGGGCGGACGAGCCAACCCAGGTTTTCGCACCCGAGGATGCCGACTGGCCGGTCGCCGATCTGTACCGGGTCGAGTCCGACGAAGCCGCCCCGGACGCGCCGGCTCAGACAGACGGGGACGTCGTCGTAACGGACGCACCGGCTCAGACAGCACCCGTATCCGCACGCCGCTTCCCGGTCGATCCGGTGCCCGGGCTTCTCGCCGCGATCGCCGTGGTTGTGGTCCTCATCGGGCTCGGGGCCTGGCTCGTGAGCCGGGACGACGGCAAAGACGGCGACGCGATCGCCGCCGAAGACCTGCCGACAACGACGACGACGCCCGCAGACACGTCCACGACGCCCACGACGACGCCTGCGCCGTCCGAGCGGGACGTGCCCGATGTCTCCGGCATGACGGTGGGCGAGGCCCGGACGGCGCTCGAGGACGCAGGATTCCGCGTGCGCATCGTGCGACGCGAATCGAGCCGGCCGCCGGGCGAGGTAGTTCGGCAAGTGCCGAAGGCGGGAACGGCTCTCGCGACGGACGAAGTCGTCGTCGTCACGGTCGCGCGGGCGGCACCGACTGGCGAGACCACACGGCTCCAAGCTCCGGACGTCGTCGGTCTCACCGTGTCTGACGCCACCGAAGCCCTGCGGAAAGCGGGGCTCCGCCCCCGGATCGCGCTGGTGTCCTCGGACGACCCGGCCGGGACCGTGCTGTCTCAGTCGCCGTCGGCAGGAACCGCGCTCGCCGACGGGTCCGTCGTGACCCTCGAGGTCGCGAAGGCCCGTGAGCCCGCAGTCGAGCGGGTCGAGCTCCCGGACAGCGTCGGCTCGGGCGTCGCCGACGCGCGCGCCCGACTGCGAGACCTCGGACTGAGGGTTCGAGTCGTCCGCGTCGTCGCACCCGACGCCGCGGGAACCGTCGTCGGACAGAGCCCGCGCGCCGGCGCGGAGGTCCGCGAAGGAACGACCGTCACGCTTCGAGTGTCCACCGGCCCCGCGGAAGTCGCGGTTCCCGACGTCATAGGACTGGACGAGGCTTCCGCGCGGCTGGAGCTCGAGAACGCCGGCTTCGACGTTCGTGTGACCGACCAGTCGACCGACGACCCCACGCAGGACGGTCTCGTCGTCGGTCAGTCGCCTCGGGGCGGCGCCACTGCACGCGACGGCGCGGTGGTCACGATCACCGTGGCGCGCATGGGCTGACCGCTCGATCGATTACGACTCGGACGCACGGTCGAGCGCTTCGTTGACGAGGCTGTCGGCGATCTCGTTGTGCTCGCGGCGGACTGCCGTGTAGGTCACCCGGTGGAGCTTCCGGGCGTGCCGGGAGGCGTCGAGGAACAGGTCCTGGAGCGCGGCGTTCTTCACGCGGTACTCGCCGCGCATCTGCTTCACGAGCAGCTCCGAGTCGGAGACGACCTCGAGCTCGTCGACGCCGGCCTCGACCGCGCGCTCGAGACCTGCGACCAGCGCCGCGTACTCGGCGACGTTGTTCGTGGCGACGCCGATCGCCTCGCCACGGGCGTCGAGCACCGTTCCGTCCTCGGCCTCCAGGACGAACGCGTATGCGGCCGGGCCGGGGTTTCCGCGCGAGCCGCCGTCGGTGAAGAGCTTCGCCTTCACTGGTCGAACAGCGGGTAGACGTCGTACGCAGGCTCCTCATACGGGTGCGCGAGTCGCAGTGCGACGATCGCATCGCGGATGCGACCCTCCGGCACGACGGTCTCGACGCGCAGCTCGGCGACGCGCTCCTCCCTCCCGCTCGTGCCGAGCGCCGGAGCGGTGCCGGCGCCGCCGAAGAACGTGCCCGTCCCCGACGTGTACCACGAGCAGCGCTCGTAGTCGCCGATCCGTCCACCGCCCGCCTCGAACACGGCGTCCCGCGTCGCGTCGAGCGCCTCCTCCGGCACGAACCAGACGAGCTTGACTCGGCTCACTCGGCGTTGTCGATCTGCGCGCGCTGCAGCGTCCCCGAGTAGTCGACGTAGACCGACTTCCACTCCGTGAAGACGTCGAGCGCAGCCTGCCCCGCCTCGCGATGGCCGTTCCCGGTCTCCTTCATGCCGCCGAACGGGAGGTGCACTTCTGCGCCGATCGTGCCCGCGTTGATGTACGTGATTCCCGCCTCGAGGTCGCGCATGGCGCGGAAGGCGCGATTCACGTCACGCGTGAAGATCGAGGACGACAGGCCGTAGCGGATGCCGTTCGAGATGCGAATCGCGTCTGCCTCGTCGCGGAACCGGATCAGGGACAGCGTCGGCCCGAAGATCTCCTCCTGGGCGAGCCGCATGTCCGGCTCGACGTCGCCGAAGATGGTCGGCCGGTAGTAGAAGCCTTTCGCGAGCTCGCCGTCGTCGGCGATCTCACCACCCGTGAGGAGCGTCGCGCCCTCGTCCTTGCCGATCTGCGTGTACGAGTGGATCTTCTCGAGCGCGGCGGCGTTGATGACGGGGCCGACGTCCGTGTCGTCCTCCCAGCCGGGCCCGAGACGAAGCGTCTCGGCGCGCTCGACGATCCGGCTCGCAAGCGTGTCGTAGAGGCTCTCGTGGACGATCACGCGGCTCGTCGCCGTGCAGCGTTGCCCTGACGTGCCGAAGGCCGACCAGAGGATGCCGTCGAGCGCGAGGTCGAGGTCGGCGTCGTCCATGACGATGATCGCGTTCTTGCCGCCGAGCTCGAGATGGACGTGCTTCAGCCGCTCGGCGGCGGCCTCGAGCACCTTCACGCCCGTGTCGCGTGAGCCCGTGAGCGTGATAACAGGAACGTCGGGATGGCGCACGAGGCGATCGCCGACCGCCCCTCCCCCGCCGTGGACGATGTTAACGACGCCCTTCGGCACGCCGGCCTCCGCGAGGAGCTCGACGAAGCGCTGCCCGAGCGCGGGCGTGTCGGTCGCCGGCTTGAAGACGACCGTGTTGCCTGCGACGAGTGCGGGCGCGATCTTCCACGACGGTATGGCGATCGGGAAGTTCCACGGCGTGATGACCCCGATCACGCCGATCGGCATGCGAACGGACATCTGGAACTTGTTCCGGAGCTCCGACGGAGTCGTCTGCCCGAACAGGCGCCGGCCTTCGCCACCCATGTAGAAGCTCATGTCGATCGCTTCCTGGACGTCGCCGCCGGCCTCGGCCTTCACCTTCCCCATCTCGTGTGTCAT
>DASUQY010000266.1:0-2808 GCA_036280315.1 Actinomycetota bacterium | reverse complement strand
GGAGTGGCGGCCGAGTTCGCTCAGCGCGATCCCGACGGAACGCTCGCCGATTTCCTCGAGCAGGTGTCCCTCCTCGGCGAGCAGGACGAGTACGACGAGGAGGCGGGCAGCGTGACGCTGATGACGCTCCACAACGCCAAGGGCCTCGAGTTTCCGGTGGTGTTCGTCATCGGGCTCGAGGACGGTGTCTTTCCTCATTACCGCTCGATGGGCGACCCGGCGCAGCTCGAAGAGGAACGGCGGCTGATGTACGTGGGCGTGACGCGTGCCCGTGAACGCCTGTACTTGACGAACGCCTGGAGCCGAGCGCTGTTCGGGCAGACCTCGTACAACCCGCCTTCGCGGTTCTTGTCCGAGATTCCGGGCGAGTTCGTCCGGTCACTGGAGGGCGACGATGTGGTTGACGCGGAGGGTTCGGCCTCCCCGATCCGTGAGGCGGTGATGGGGCGACCGCAGTCCGTCGACATCTCGGCCGGCGACACCGTCGTCCACGACAAGTGGGGCGAGGGAGTCGTCGTCACGGTGAACGGGCGCGGCACCGACGCCGAGGCGACGGTACGGTTCGAGGACGCGGGGGAGAAGCACCTGCTCCTCGCGTACGCGCCTCTTAGGAAGGTTGGCTAGACGGTCGATCGCTGAGGTCCTATCCGTCCGCAGCAGGACGCGACGTTGGGCCGTTATCGACGCAGCGGCCCGGTGACTGCGGTCGTGTCTCGAACGTGTGGCGGTTCGGTCGCGAGCCTTGCCCGAAGGGCGCCCGCTGACGCATGCTCGCGGGCATGCGACGTCGTGGATGGGTCTCGTTGCTTGCCGCTGCGCTGACGCTGCCGGCCGTGCTGTTCGTCGCCGCGAACATCCTCAAGCATGGCGTTGGAGCGGACGGCCTGTCGGCTGTGCTGGGACCTTTCGCCGAGCCCGGCGATGGCGTCGCCGACGTCCTTGTAAGTGTGATGGTCATCGGGGGCCCGATGCTCGCACTTGCCATAGCGCTCGCACCGATCGTTCGCGTACGTTTTGGCGACATCGACGAGACGATCGAGGCGACGTTGTCACTGCGAACGGAGTGGCCGAGGGTGGCGATCGCGATCGTGTCGATGGCGGTCCTCGGCGTCCTGGGCGCCTACCTCGTGACGGAGAACGCGGACTGCTGGTTCGGCGCCGCCGTCCACTGCTGAGGAACGGGTCCTAGCGCAACGCGAAGTAGCCGGCGACGACGATCAGGATGCCCGCGGCGATCGGCGCGATCACCCACGCGAGGCCCAGTCGCCCTCGATAGGGCCCGACCGTGCCGATCCTCGTCGTCGGCTTCAGGCCCGGAGGGCGAAAGCGGATGCGCTTTCGACCAAACATCGATCCGAGTATCTCAGCGTGCCGAGCTCTCGGACGAGCGACGCACGGCCCTCGTTAGACTGACCGCGGAATGCCTGGTAAACCGCGCATCGTCGTCGCCAAGCCGGGCCTTGATGGTCACGATCGTGGCGCCAAGGTCGTGGCACGAGCGCTTCGCGACGCTGGGTTCGAGGTCATCTATACGGGTTTGCATCAAACGCCCGAACAGATCGTCGAGACGGCCATCCAGGAGGATGCCGACGCGGTCGGGCTGTCGTGCCACTCGGGCGCACACATGACGCTGTTCCCCAAGGTCGTTGCGCTGCTCCGCGAACGGGACGCCGGCGACGTGCTCGTCTTCGGCGGCGGCATCATCCCCGCCGCTGACGTTCCTCGGCTGGCGGAGGCCGGCGTCGAGAAGATCTTCACACCGGGGGCGTCGACCCGCGAGATCATCGCGTGGCTCGACGACCGGCTCTCGCACGAGCGGGCGAGCTGAGTGGACCTGTACGAGCACCAGGGCAAGGAGCTGTTCGCGAGGTACGACATCCCTGTGCCGAGAGGGATCGTCGCGACCACCGCCGAGGACGCTGCCCGCGCCACGGAAGAGCTCGGCGGGCGGTCGGTCGTGAAGATCCAGGTACAGGTCGGCGGACGCGGCAAGGGTGGCGGCGTCGCCCTCGTCGACTCGCCGCAACGCGCGGCCGAGGAAGCCGAGCGGATGCTGCGCGAGGGGTTCAAGGGGATGCCCGTAACGCGCGTCCTGTGTGAGGAGCTGCTCCCGATCGCCCGCGAGTTCTACACGTCGCTCCTGCTGGATCGTTCGACCGGGCGGTACCTCGCGCTGATGACCGCCGAAGGCGGAGTCGACATCGAGGAGCTCGCGCGGACTCGGCCGGAAGCGATCCGGCGCGTTCAGGTCGACCCGAGCATCGGGATGCGGCCGTTCCACGTTCGCGAGCTCGTTGCGGCGCTCCCCTCGGAGTCACGAGAGGGCGCGGCCCACATCATCGGGAAGGCCTACCGCATGCTGTTGGAGGTCGACGCGACGCTCGTCGAGATCAATCCACTCGTGCAGCTCGAGGACGGTCGAGTCGTCGCCCTCGACTCCAAGGTGACGATCGACGACAGCGCGCTGTTCCGTCATCCCGACATAGAGTCGTTCCGGTCCGGGTTCCCCATCGATCCGGTCGAGGCGCGCGCGAAGGAGAAGGGCCTTCAGTACGTGAAGCTCGACGGAGACGTCGGGATCATCGGCAACGGCGCCGGGCTGGTGATGTCGACGCTGGACGTGGTGGCGCAGGCGGGCGGGCGAGCGGCGAACTTCCTCGACGTCGGTGGCGGGGCGAGCGCCGATCAGATGGCCACGTCGCTCGAGGTCGTCCTGTCCGACCCGGCGGTCAGCTCGGTATTGATCAACATCTTCGGCGGGATCACCCGCGGCGACCTGGTCGCACGAGGCGTGCTCGAGGCGCTCGA
>DASUQY010000265.1:0-3478 GCA_036280315.1 Actinomycetota bacterium | reverse complement strand
TAGTACGAGAGCATCTCGCGCTTCTTCAGGCCTTCGGGGTAGAAGACGCCGTGCTTCCACTCGTCGTAGGAGAACCCCGACGTGCCGAGGTAGAGGGTTCCGGCCATCTGCGAGGATTCTGGCATGGCCTCGCCGGAAGCTCGTGGTCGGCTCGACGTCGCGAACACCGACGTCGAGACGGCATGGATCCGTCCACCGACACCGATCGCGACGCTCGTGGTCGCGCACGGCGCCGGCGCGGGGATCGATCACCCGTTCATGGCGGGCTTCTGCCGCGCGATCGCCGATGCGAAGGTCGCCACGATGCGGTTCAACTTCCCGTACATCGAGCGAGGCCGCCGTTCTCCCGATCCCGAACGCGTCCTGCGCGAGACGTGGCTGGCGGCGTTCGACGCGGCGAACGCCAAGGCGCGCAGCGGCCCGGTGCTTGCCGGCGGCAAGTCGCTCGGCGGACGGATCGCGTCGATGTGCGTGGCGGACGGGATGCTCGCCGCCGGGCTCGTGTTCCTGGGCTATCCGCTGCATCCGCCGGGAAAGCTCGAGCGCGTGCGCGACGAGCACCTGTACCGGATCGATGTGCCCATGCTCTTCCTGGAAGGCACCGCCGATCCGTTCGCGAACGGGGACGTTCTGACGCGAGTGCTTCGCAAGCTCGGGGACAGGGCGACGCTCATCGAGGTCGAGGGCGGCGACCACTCGTTCAACGTTCGCGGGCGCAAGGCCGACGCACGCGACGCCGGCGCGGGTCTGGCCGGGCTCGCGGCGCCCTTCGTGGGGCGAGTGGCGCGGGCCTACAGCTCCAAGGCCGGGGCGAGGTCCCGCTGATGCCTCGGAAGAACCGCCGAGCCGAGGACGAGCCGCAGCAGCCGCTCACGATGCCGCAGTCCGCCGCGCCGATCTGGGCGCTCGTGCCGGGCGTCGACGTCCGGCGTGTCTCGAGTGAGAAGCCGTACCGGTGCCCCGGTTGCGATCTCGAGGTGCGCCCCGGCTCGTGGCACCTCGTCGTGATCCCGCAGGACGCGCCGGACGAACGCCGTCATTGGCACGAGCACTGCTGGCGCGTCGAGCTCAACCGCACCCGAGGCCGGACTCGTTGAGGCGCGGTTTCCTCCGGCGACCCATCGTCAGCCCGTACGATGACCGTCGTTGAGCGAGCTACGACCGACTCCCGAGCTCCGGCTAGTGACGTGAACGCCGCCCTCGCGGGCGCGTGGTCCGAGCTTGAGGACTCGCTCTCGGACCTGATCGCGCTGGTCGAGCCGCTCGACGAGGCCGCGATCAACTGGCGGCCTCCGGCACCGGACTCGAACTCGATCGCCGTGCTCGTTCGCCACACGATCGGCGCGGCGTCGATGTGGTGCTCGATCGCGCTCGACGAGCCGTTCGAGCGCGATCGGGACGCCGAGTTCCGGGTCCACGAGTCCCCAGCGGCGCTCGTCGCCGCGCTCCCTGAGTTCGTTTCATCGCTCCGCGGTCAGTTCGAACGGCTCGACGCCGTCGATCCGGCGTCCGAGCACCACGATCCGCGTCGCGGCTCGGACGGCGAGGTCCACACCGCTGGCTGGTGCATAGCGCACGTCCTGTCGCACACGGGGGAGCACTGGGGCCAGATCCAGCTCACGCGAGATCTGTTCCGAGCGCAGGCGTGACCGTTCGGCACGTCCGTGCGTCCATGCAGCGACGTGGCGACGGCTGGATCGGGCGGCTGGGCGACGAGGAGGTCCACGCTCGCACGCGCGACGGGTGCATATCGGCGCTTCGCCACCTGGCCGGCGATCTGGCGCTGACCATAGAGGAGCGCCCCGAGCTCGTCGGCGTCAGCGAAGCGGCCGCGATCCTCGGCTGGGACCGAAGGCGCGTCGTCACCTACGTCGATCGCGGAGCGTTCCCGGCGCCGCTCGCGAGGCTTGCCTCGGGACGGGTGTGGCGTCGTGATGACGTCGAGTCGTTCGCGCGCGATCGCGCGCGCCGCAAGGGTCGCCGGATCGCCCAGTGACGGAGCAACCGACCGAGCGGATCCTGTACCTCATCCGACACGGGGCGTCGGACTTCGACTCGAGGGAGTTCTCGGTCACCCCGCGGGGACGGCAGTGGGATCCGCCGCTCAGCGAGATCGGCCGCGATCAAGCGCAGCTCCTCGCGAAACGGCTGCTGTCGATGAAGCCGCAGCCGATTGCCGTGCATTCGTCACCGATGCGGCGGGCCCGAGAGACGGTCGCGCCGTACGCCGAAGCCGCAGGCATCGAGGTCGTCTTCGACGACGACCTGGCTGAGGGCTACGTCGGCGAGTGGGAGGGCAAGCCGTTCGAGGAGATCCTGGCGAGCGACGAACGCCTCCTCCAACGCGTTCGCAACCAGGAGCCGATCTACGGTCACGCGCCCGGCGTCGAGCAGATCACGCCCTTCCGAGCCAGGGTGAAAGCCGTGATCGAGGGGATTCTCCGATCGGATCTGGGCGGGAACATCGTCGTCGTGTGCCACGGCGGCGTGATCAACGCCTACATCGCGCCGCTGCTCGGCGTCGACCACGAGATGTTCTTCATCCCCGAGAACACCTCGATGAACTCCGTGATCGTCGACGGCGACGCTCGTCGCGTCCGGTTCCTGAACGACTACCTGCACCTGACCGATCCACGGCTGTTCGAGGACGCGTGAACCAGGCGGTCTAGACTCAGCGCGTCCAGTGGGGAGCCCTCATGAGGAGGCAAGCGTGCCGGTCCAGTTCCTGTCCGACGAGTGGACCACGGAGTTGCAGCAGCGCCTCAACGAGAGCGAGCCCTTCCGAAAGGCCGCCTCGGGCAAGGACGCCACGATCCAGAACGTGATCCTCACACCTGAGGGCGAGAAGCGGTACTGGCTGCGCATCTCCGACGGTTCGGTCGAGCTGAGCGCCGGCGATGCCGAACGAGCGGACGCGACGATCGAGCAGGACTACGACACGGCGGCGGCGCTCGCGCGGAGCGAGCTCAACCCCTTCAGCGCGTACATGACCGGAAAGATCCGCATCAACGGGTCGATGATGCTGCTGATGCAGCTCCAGGGCACCCTCACGGAGTTCGCGCGGGTGATGCAGGAGATGGACGTCGACTACTGACCCCTAGCCCGTCGTCGGCGGTTCGCGTTCCGGCATAACGCTAAACGTCGCGGCGGCACGCGCGAGCAGTGCTCCGTCGGCGTCAATCACGTCGGCCTCGGCGTACCCGAACCGGCGACCGCGCTTCAGCACCCGCCCGCGAGCGGTCACCGTCCCTGAACGCGCCGGCGCCAGGAACGTGACCGAGAGCGACGTCGTGACGTGCGTCATGCCGTCGTCGAGCGACGTCAGCATGGCCAACCCGGTTGCGGTGTCGGCGAGCGTGGCGATCAGACCGCCGTGCAAGGTTCCGAACAGGTTCAGGTGATCGGTCCCGACATCGAGTTGGACCTCAACCGAGCCGGCCTCCACCTCTCCGAGCCGGGCGCCCAGGAACGACGTGTG
>DASUQY010000264.1:0-2413 GCA_036280315.1 Actinomycetota bacterium | reverse complement strand
TCGTGGACCGCGCCGTCCGAGAGGTCGCCCGGGTCCTGCCTGATGATGAACCGGCACGCGTAGTGATCGACCATGTCGGCCGTCGCTCCCGTCGGCGGGAACACCTGCCGTCCTCGGTTCGACACCGACTTCAGCTCGAGGTTCGTGTCATCGGTCAGCGAGCGAAGGCTCGTGCCGAGCTCGTCCGGATCGAGCGGCGACTCGACGAAGAGGTCCAGTCCCACCACCGCGCGCTCCGCGGGCCGAACGAAGTCGGGCCGGGACGCGACCGACGGTAACGAGATCGGTTTGTAGTCGCGCACTTGCCACCGCTTCGAGCGCTTCCCAAGATTCCCGATGATCGCGTCCGTGTACGCGCTCGTCGGCGTGCCTTTGTCGTAGCCGACGACGTCGCCGGTCAATGTTCCCTGCTCGAGTGTGACGAGGATCGCGTGCTCGATGTCCGCCGCGGCGTCGAACTCGCCGAGGTGCCGAAGCATCAGAACGGCCGATAGCACGACCGCCGTGGGGTTGATCACATCTTTGCCCGCGTACTTCGGCGCCGAACCATGCACCGCCTCGAAGATCGCGACGTCGGTTCCGATGTTCGCGCTCGGCGCGTACCCGAGCCCGCCGACGAGCGCCGACGTGAGGTCGGACAGGATGTCGCCGTTCATGTTGGTCGTCACGATCACGTCGAATTGCTCCGGGCGCTTCACCAGTTGGTGCGCGCAGTTGTCGACGATGATGTGATTGGCCTCGATCGCCGAATACTCGGGCGCGATCTCCTCGAAGGTGCGCTTCAGCAAGCCTTCGGAGAGCTTCATGATGTTCGCCTTGGTGGCGCAGTGGACCTTCTCCCGTCCCTCCGCGATCGCCAGCTCGAACGCGAAGCGCACGATCTTCTCGCAGCCCTTCCGGCTGATGAGCTTGAGGGCCTGCGCGACGCCCGGCGTCTGCATGTGCTCGATCCCCGCATAGAGGTCCTCGACGTTCTCGCGAACGACGACGAGGTCGATGCCACGGCCGCTGTACGGGGTCGTCACGCCGGGGAGCTCACGGACGGGACGAACGTTCGCGTAGGTCTCGAACAGCTTGCGGAGCGTCACGTTCGCGCTCTTCTCGCCGAATCCGACGGGAGTCTCGAGCGGTCCCTTCAACACCACGCGGGTGCGGTCGATCGACTCGATCGTCTCGGGAGGGACGCCCGAGGGGAGTCCTTTCTTGAAGACCTCGGCGCCGGCCTGCTGTTCGTCCCAGTCGATCTTCGCGCCGGTCGTCTCGACGATCCGTTGGGCGGCGCGTATGCATTCGGGGCCGATACCGTCGCCGGGGATGAGCGTGACGTTGTGAGTGGCCGTTCGGTTCATCGGAGCTCCTTCGTGGCGCGGAACGGCGGCATCCTCTCACGGGCGTCTCGGAGGCCAGGCGTCGGCGTTATAGGCTCGGGCGTGCCTCGCGTCCCTCGAACTGCCCGCGCGCTCGCGCTCGTCTCGTGCCTTGTCGCGGCGGCCTGCTCCGCTCCTTCGGAAGCTGCGCCGGAGGCGAACCAAAGGAGCACCACGGGTCCGACGACGACGCCGGTTGCGTCGTCTCCGTCGCCCTCACCGGACGACGTCTCGGGTTTGACGAAGCTCGAGCAGGCGCGGGCGCGCCTGAAGCACCTCATCTTCATCGTCCAGGAGAACCGGTCGTTCGATCACTACTTCGGCACGTTCCCCGGCGCCGAGGGCATCCCCATGCGTGACGGCACACCGACGGTGTGCGTTCCCGACCCGATCCTCGGCACATGCGTACCGCCGTACCACACGAGCAGCCAGCTGCAGGAGGGAGGGCCGCACGGCGAGCCCCACTCCGACGCTGATGTGAACGGCGGCCGCATGGACGGGTTCATCCGCACGGTGATCGACGGTCCGATGCACTGTGCCGACCATCGCGACGATCCGGCGTGCGAGAGCTACCTGGGGCCGCTGGGTCAGCCCGATGTCATGAGCTACATGACCGATCGGGAGATCCCGAACTACTGGCGCTACGCGGAGGAGTTCGTCCTTCAGGACCACATGTTCGCGCCGGCAGACTCGTGGACGCTTCCCGCCCATCTGTACCTGGTGTCGGCGTGGGCTGCGCGATGTGAGGACCCTCGTGACCCGATGAGTTGCGTCTCGGAGCTCGATCCGGCGGAGGAACTCGAGATCCTCCAGGCGCGCGAGGACGTTCCGCTGTGGGCGTGGACCGACATCACGTACCTGCTGCACGAGCGCGACGTGAGCTGGGCCTACTACGTGGGTGACGAGACGTGCTTCTTCGGCTGCCGGCGGAACCCGCGCGGCCGGAACACCGTCATGCAGCAGACTCCGCTCCCGTGGTTCACGACGGTCCGGCAGAACCACCAGATCGACAACGTTCGGGGCCACGCCGAGTACTACGAAGCGGC
>DASUQY010000263.1:0-2133 GCA_036280315.1 Actinomycetota bacterium | reverse complement strand
CTACGCGGGGATGATCGAGGTCGCGCGGGCGCTGAAGGACTCCGGAAATGTCGGCTTCGTCGACATCAACGACAACGCGACCGCGAGAGCCGCGGCCAGCGCGCTCATGCTCGCCGTCGAGATCGAGCGCAGCGCGGGCATGGAGACCATCCCCCACCTGACGACGCGCGACGCGACGATCATGGGCCTCGAGTCGCAGCTCCTGGGCGCGCACGCCTGCGGGATCCGGAACGTGCTCGCGGTGACCGGCGACCCGCCCGAGGTCGGCGACTATCCCGGGTCACGCGGGGTCTACGAGGTCGACTCGATCGGGCTCGCCCGTCTGATGGCCCACCTCAACAACGGCGAGGACTACAACGGCCGGGCGATCGACGCCGAGACGTCGTTCTACATCGGCGTCGCCGTCAATCCCGCGGCGGACGACCTCGACGAAGAGCACGACCGCTTCCAGCGCAAGCTCGAGGCGGGCGCGCAGTTCGCGATGACCCAGATCCTGTACGACCTCGAGTACATGGATCGCTTCGTCGAGCGGCTCGGCGGCGAGTGGCCGATCCCCGTGCTCGTCGGCATCTTCCCGGTCTGGAGCCACCAGCTCGCGCTTCGGCTGCACAACGAAGTGCCGGGCATCGTCGTCCCGGATCGAGTGCTCGACGCGCTGCGCGACGCGGGGCCGGACGCAGCGAAGGTCGGGACAGAGATCGGCAGAGAGTTGCTCGAGAGCTCGCGAGGACGCGCAAACGGCGCCTACGTCGTCGCGCCGTTCCGCAGGCCGCTTGGGGTCCTCGACCTTCTGTCGTAGTCTTTCCCGCCGTGAACGGCGCCGAGCTTCAGGAGTTCATCGATCGCTACAACGCGGCGTGGAACGACCACGACGTCGAGGCGATCGTGTCCATGCACACCGAGGACTCGGTGTTCGAGAACCACACCACCGGCGACGTGAACATCGGCAAGGAGGCGATCGCGAGCGCGATCACCGGAATCTTTTCCGTGTTCCCGGACCTCGAGTTCGAGGCGCGCAGCCAGTACATCCGCGACGACCTCGTCGTCCAGGAGTGGACGGCCCGCGGAACGCACGAGGGCCCGATGACGCGGAGCGGCATCGAGGTCGAGCCGACAGGCAAGAAAGTCGAGTACCGGGGCATGGACATCATCCCGATCCGAGACGGCCTCGTCGCCCGCAAGGACGTCTACTCGGACGGCGTCACGCTCCTGAGGCAACTCGGGCTGACTGCCATCTAGCCGTAACCCCGGGCGCGGTTTGCACGTTCCTTTCGCAAAGGTCAGCTAACCGGGGGGTGAATGGATGAAGAAGCGCATGGCCGTACTCGGTCTCGTGACGATCGCCGTGATCGCCCTAGCGGCAATCGGCGGAACGACGCAAAGCCAAGCTTCGTCGAACAGCCAGGACTTCGTAACCGGATCCGCGATGTTCGACGTCGTCCAGGCGCACGTTGTGGTCTCAGCCCACAGTGGGCCGGCGGGAGAGGATCCAGGCGGGCACTTCTCGCTCGACCAGGGCATCGGCGACATCCAGGTTTGGGCGGAGGTGACGTGCCTCACGGTCGCGGGGAACCTCGCCGTGATCGGCGGAGAAACAGTCAGGTCGCGGAGCGGGATCCCGGCCGGCACTGGCGTCCTGCAATCGGTTCAGGATTTCGGCTCGCCGGGTGACATGGACCGATCGCAGACGATCGTCGGCGTCCCCACGCCCGTGAACTGCGCGCTCTTCGCGCCGGGCTTCCAGGCGGATCGCGGCAACTACGTCGTCAACGACGCTCCCTAGCCGCCCAGTCAAAGGAAGTGGAGGGCGGTGTCGGGGGACTTCGCCCTCCTCTCTCCCTCGAGGCGTGCGGCTACACTAGCCCGGCCCGGGGGCGTAGTTCAGTTGGTTAGAACGCCGGCCTGTCACGCCGGAGGTCGCGGGTTCGAGTCCCGTCGCTCCCGTCTTCCGCCCAACATCCGCCCACTCGCGGGCATGTGCCACGGCTGGCCCCGTACTTCGCGCTGGACAAATCGTCACGATTTAGGCGCGGTCTCCCATTGACACCGAAAAATGTCGGACGCCGTCGCTCCCGCTTCGGGCGACGGGCGTGGTCGTTTGCGCCGACGATGAAGAGGTATCCCATGATCCAG
>DASUQY010000262.1:0-3438 GCA_036280315.1 Actinomycetota bacterium | reverse complement strand
GATCGCGATCGTCGTCATGTGGCTGCTGCATCCTGCGCGCTCGAGGTTGTTCCGTCCGAGCGGCGTCGACGTCCCGACGCTCGCGCTGTCGGTCCTGGCGCTCGTTCCCGTGATCGCGTTTCTGCTCACGCAGTCCGAGCTCCAGCGCACCGGCGCCGCAGCAGATCCGCACTGGGAGTTGCATCACTACAGCGGGATGGCCGCGGCGGTGCTGGCGCTTCCCCTCTGTGGGTTCGCCGCCTCGTTCCGGGAGTCGGGTCGGCGGTTCGGGGCGTGGCTGGTTGGGATCGCCGCCGTGATGATCGGCATTGGCTCGCTGCTTCTGGCGGACTACGCCGGCGCGCTCGACGCCATATGGGCGTGGCTCACGCTCGCGTGGGGGATCGCCGTGATCGCGGTGGTGGAGTTCCGCCAGGCCGCCGCGAGGCCCCGGTGATGGCGCGTTCGATCTGGCGACGAGGCGAACGGTTCGCGCTCGGCATCGCGTTCGGCTTGGCGGCGTGGATTATCGAACGCCGGGTCCTTACTGCGATCCGCCGTCGGGGCGAGGTGGCTCCGTCGCCTCCCACGTCGCTGGCCGAGAGCGTGGGCGAGGTCGAGCGGCCGGTCGCATAGTGACCCGCGCGGCCGGTGCTACATGCGTTTCTCGCGCCGCCCCCGGATCAGGTCGGCGATCAGGAAGAGCGTGAACCCCGCCGCGACGACCGACAGCGTGACCGGAACCCAGTCGGCCACACGCTGCGACGCCGCAGTGATCGCCGCGCCGAGCAGCGCGGCGCCGGCGATGATGCCGGTCGACAGCCGGCGGCCGACGCGCCGAACCGTGTCCTCCAGCCGTTCGGCGGTGAAGTTCACCTGCAGCTTCGGTCCCGGCCTCGCGCCGGCGAGCCGCTCGAACGCCTCGGCGATACGCGAGACCCGCACCTTCACCTTCTGCGCCTCGTAGAACAGCGTCTTCGGGTCCAGCCGATCGCGTATCCGCCGCGTGACGCCGCGCATCAGGTACGCTCCGGCGACCTCGAACGGATCGATGTCCGGATCGAGCTCAGCCGTCGCGAGCTG
This sequence comes from Actinomycetota bacterium, assembly GCA_036280315.1. Classification (GTDB taxonomy): domain Bacteria; phylum Actinomycetota; class UBA4738; order UBA4738; family HRBIN12; genus CALGFI01. Next base: position 2,376 of record DASUQY010000262.1, on the reverse strand, counting down.
CATCTGCGCCATTGCCTTCCCGGTGAGCGCCAGCGAGGCCGGCAGCGGAACGTTGTGGCGGATCGAGATCTCCGTGATCTCTTGCAGGATCGGTCCGAGCTGGATCTCGCGCAACGACACGTTCCTGTATTTCGCCATCACGCCGCCGAGCTCCTCCTGGAACGCGCGCACGTCCAGATCCGCGCGCTCGGCGCCGCCCGCGAGCATCAGCGTGACGTCGGTAAGGAACTGAACGTCCTCCTGCCAGAACGCCATCAACAGGAGCATGAGGTTCTCGCGTACCTCCGGGCCGATCTGCCCGACCATCCCGAAGTCGAGGAAGTAAATCTTGTCGTTCCACCACATCAAGTTGCCGGGATGCGGATCCGCATGGAAGAAGCCCTCGGTCAGGATCTGCGCGTAATAGGACTCGAGCAGCTGACGCGCGGCCTCGGTGCGCTCCGGCCCCTCTGGCGCCGATCGGATCGACCCGCCCTGGATCTCTTGCATCACCAGCAGTCGTGCCGACGACAGATCGTGGTGAACGGCCGGAACGTCGAGGCGTGGGTACGGCTCGAGCACCTCACTCATCCGATCGATGTTCCCGGCCTCCTGGCGGAAGTCGAGCTCGCGCTGCAGCGACTCCGAAAGGTGCTCGAACACCGCCGGCATGTCGATCACCTGCCGGAACGCCGGTCGGTTCTCGGTCTTCTCCGCGAACAGCTGGAGGAGCGCGAGGTCCTGCATGATGTCTTCGCGTGCCGTCGGGCGTTGCACCTTCACCACGACCCGACTTCCGTCCGCGAGCGTCGCACGGTGCACCTGCGCGATCGTTCCGGCCGCCATGGGCGTCGGTTCGATCGACTCGAACACGTCCTCCCACGGCACCCCGAGCTCCTCCTCCATGACCCGAACGACCTGTGCTTCGGAGAGCGGAGGAACGTTGTCCTGCAGGGTCGCCAGCTCTTCGATGAACTCCGGCGGCAATAGGTCGGGCCGCGTCGACAGGATCTGTCCGAGCTTCGCGAACGTCGGACCGAGCTCTTCCATCGCCGAGCGGATCCGTTCGGCCTGCCGCCGGCGGTTCGTCTGCGTGTCGGGATCAGCCCGCTTGAACAGTTCCTTCAGGCCGTGCTTGGCCATGACCGACGCGATCCGCGTCGCCCGTCCCATCAGTCGCGGTTCGACCTCCTCGGACTCGGGCGCGAGGCGTCCGGCGTGCGCGGTCCCCGGCATCGAGGCGGCGCGCTGCTTGCCGTCTTTGTCGAGGAGCGACGTGTTGACGATGATCACTGTGCACCGAGCGTTGTGACTGATGCGGTTCGGCACGTTGCCGAGCAGGAACTCCTTGCGTCCGCTCATGCCGGCGTTGCCGACGACCAGCGTGTCGACGCCGTCCTCTTCCGCGACGCGGAGGATCGCGCGTGCGGGATCGTCGTCCGTGACGATTCGCGCTCGACCTCGGGGACCGGCGAGCTCGCTCGCGAACTGTCTCAACGTCTCGGCGGCGAACGTCGCTCGGGTCGCCTCGGCCTGACCGCTCTCGGTAGACCCCGGGTTCGACGGGAGGATCACCTGGAGGAGGAGGAGCTCGGCGCCGTAGCGATCCGCGAGCGCGGCCGCCCACCTGACCGCGCGATCCGCCGTCTCCGAACGGTCGGTCGCGACCATCACCCGCCCGACGCGTTCGGTTGCGGTTGTGCGGCTCCCGTTCCCCCCAGCCATCTCGGTCGAATCATGACAGAGGGGTTTCGTGGACGACATGGACCGCGACTCGTCCACGTCAGTCGACTGTGCGGCGTTGCGCGTTCGGTAGACTCGATGCACCGCCGGAGTAGCTCAGCCTGGCAGAGCAACCGCCTCGTAAGTGGTAGGTCAGGGGTTCGAATCCCCTCTCCGGCTCCATCTCCACGACGGCGAGCGCTTCAGCACGGCCTGTAGAATCGCCGCCGTGCTCCCCCAGGTCATCGTCGATCCAACCGTCACTCCCACGCTCAACAATGGCGGTTGGGTCTACAACGCGGCGGTACTTCTTGCAGTGCTCGGTGCCATCGTGGCGCTCGCCCTCGTGTTCGGATACATGCGGTTCGCGCCGCGGTTCCAGACCGATGAGGGCGCGCGCCGGAGCGTTCGAGCGCCGCGGATCCAGCCCGGCCGCGATGTGCGTCGTCCCGTCAACGTCACGAGCGCTCCAGTCGTGGTGCAGCCGCCAACGATCGTGGGCGCGGCCGCGCCGGTGGCTGCCGCTGCGCCTCCGCCAGCTGCTCCGGCAGCGCCGCAACCTGCTCCGGCGCCTCCGCAAGCTGCTCCGGCAGAAGCGCCGCAAGCTGCTCCGGCAGCAGCGGCTCCTGCAGCGCAGCCCGTTGCAGAGGCGGCGTCAGCCGCGCCGTCGAGCCC
>DASUQY010000261.1:0-2128 GCA_036280315.1 Actinomycetota bacterium | reverse complement strand
GGCGCGTTCGAACCCATCCGCTCAGCCCGAGGGCCAGCTCTCTTCGATCTGCTGGAAGATCTGCTCGGTGTTCTGTCCTTCGTCCGAGACCCAGTCGACCATGCCCGACCAGAACGTACCCTGGCCGACTTCGGCGGGCATAGCGTCCGACGCGTCGAAGCGGAGCGTCGTCGCCTGCGACAGGATCGGGCCGAGCCCCGACGACGGGAACGTCGTGTACGCCGAGTCCGGCACCGACTGGTTCGGCGACACGAACCCGCCCACCTCGATCCACGGCAACGGAGCCTCCGGAGTGGCCAGGTACTCGAGCAGCGCCCGAACCTCGGGACGGTCGTTGAACATCACGATCATGTCCGCGCCGCCGAGGACGGGGTTCCCGAACTCCTCTTCGATCGGCGGGAGATAGAAGAACGTGCTGTCAACGCCCGGCTCGAACTGCGGATCGGGCGGATCTTCCTCGGCGCCGGGCCAGAACGACGGGATCCACGACGCCTGCTTGTGGAGCCAGCACTTCGGCTCGGGGCGGGCGAACATGTCGTTCATGGCGTGTCCGACGAACACGTTGTTGATCGCCGTGTTGCCGCCGAACACGTTCCCGTCGTCGAACCAGATCTGGCTGACGATCTCCGCCGCCTCGAGCACCTCGGGCGAGTTGAACGGGATCTCGTGTGCGACCCACTGGTCGTACACCTCGACCGGTGCCGTCCGGAGCAGAACGTCTTCGATCCAGTCGGTGGCCACCCACCCGGTGGCGTCACCGTGCTCCATCCCGATGCACCACGGCGTACCGCCGTCGGCCTTGATCTGATCCTGCAAGGCCATCAGCTCGTCCCACGTCGTGGGGACCGTGTACCCGGCGTCCTCGAACGCCCGCACCGGATACCAGACGATGGACTTCAGGTCGGCCTTGAAGAACAGGCCGTAGATGTTGCCGTCCACCTCGGCCAGGTCCACGACGGAGCTGTAGTCCTGCTCGATCTGGTCGACGTTGATCCACTCGCTCAGGTTCACGAGGTCGCCCGAGGCCTGGAACGACTGCATGAGACCGGGCTGCGCCACCTGCGCCAGATCGGGGGCGTTGCCGCCCTCGACGCGTGCGGTCAGCACCGTCTCGTAGTCGGTCAGTCCCTCGTAGTTGACCTCGATACCCGTCTGATCGATGAACGGCTGGAGCACCGCCTCGAAGTTGTCACCCTCCGCGTCGATCCACTGCGCGAGCACCTCGACCGTCGTTCCTTCGAACTCCCCGGCGAGGGCCCGGTTCAGATGTTCGAACGGCGTCTCGCCCGCCGCCCCGGTCTGGCCGCCACCGCCCGCCGGCTCACCGCCTCCGGACGGCTCGGGCTCGTTCGTGCACGCCGCGGCGACGAACAACACCAAGAACGCCACGGCCAACAACTTGCGCGTCCGCATCGCGCCCCTCCTTCCATTGGTCACGTCGATCCCCCTCCGTCGCTGCCAGTTGCTGCCGTCCTTGCCTCCTCCCCTCCCTTCGATCCGGCCCGGCCGTCACCCAGGCGCTGCCTCGCCAACACCGCCGCTCCGATCGCGCCCGTTGGGTGTCCCGACGGCATGGCCACGACGCGATCCGGTGGGACCATCCGTCCGGCAAGCTCGGAGCGGTCGGCGAACGCCGACAATCGATCTCGGATCGACGAAAGGAGCGGCTCGCCGAGCGAACCCACCCCTCCGCCCATCACCAATAGGTCGGCCCCGTACGCGATGGCCAACCACTGAACCGTCTCGGTCAGACGGACCGTGAGTCGATGCGCCGCGGGCCCCGCGGTTGCGTCTCCCGCGGCTGCCGCTCGGTACAGATCCTGCGCGTGTGTGCCGTCGGCGCTCGGCCACATCGCTCGGAGCGCCGGGCCGGCGACGACAGCCTCGAGGCAACCGCGGAGGCCGCACGCACACTCCGGTCCGTCCTCCTCGACGACGACGTGTCCGATCTCGCCGGCCAGGCCGTCGCGTCCGCGGAAAAGCTCGCCCCCGACGACGACTCCGGCGGAGACGCCGGTCCCGATGCTCAGGTACACGAGCGTGTGCAGGTCGAGTGTTCGCGGCCGGAGTACTTCGAACGCGCCGACGGCGGCCGCGCGTACGTCGTTCTCGACGGTGGTGTCGACCT
>DASUQY010000260.1:0-3693 GCA_036280315.1 Actinomycetota bacterium | reverse complement strand
ACGGCCATCACGGCGTTCGCCTCGCAGATCGGGGCACGGGTCGTCGCCGAGGGCGTCGAGACGGCGGCCGAGCTCGCGACGCTCCGCGACATCGGTGTCCAGTTCGCGCAGGGCTTCTTCATCGGCATCCCCGGCGACATCCCCGCAGACATCGACGATGCGTGGTCGCTCGCAGTGCGGGGCGCGCGAACGACGAGCGCTGCAGTTGGGTGAGCCAGGGAGACCATCGATGCCTCGCGCCGCAGAATCCGGAGCACGTCGGATAGTGCTCATGGTCGCGATGCTGTCGACCATGACCGCCTTCCTCATCGCACTCACGCCCGGCCCGGCCCGGGCGGCGGACTGCGGTTTGCTCGGCACGTCGTGCGTCACGGACACGCTCGGACAAACGGCAGGCGGCGCGGTGTCGACCGTCCAGGAGACGGTCGATCAGACGGTGGACGAGGTTGTCACCGCCGTCGAGGAAACGGTCGATGAGACGGTGGACCAGGTCGTCGGCGTCGTCGAGAACGTAGCCGACACCGTGAAGAAGACGCCCGATAAGGTCGTCGACACGGTCGACGAGACGGTGAACACCGTCAACGACACCGTGGGGGCTGTCGACCCGGTCGTCGCCCCGCCACCGCCGAATGGTGGCTCCGAGCAGGGATCGAACGATCCGGCCGGGAACGGCTCCCGTCCCGATACGGAAACTTCGGTCGTGCGTCCTCAGGGACGCGGTCGCTCCGCGCCGACCCTGCACGTCGACCTCGTCGCCGAAACGTCGCCGGCAGGCGACACGGTGGTAGTCAACGGCACCTCGTCGACTTCGCCGCTCGACCAGCCCGGGCCGTTCGCGGGGTCGCTCCCAGAGATCGCACGCAGACTCGCCTTCCCGCTCGTTCTGGTCGGACTGGTCCTCGGGTTCGTCGCGATCCAGAACCGCCTCGACCGGAGGGACCCGAAGCTCGCGCTCGCCTCGACGACACGGGACGTCCTGAACTTCACATGAGCCGGGCGGCCGGCGGGCCGAGGGCCGCCGAACGGAGCGACTTCGCATCGCTCGCGGAACGGGTCAACTGGCTGAACTGGCTGCGCGTGGCCACGGCCGCCGCTGTCGTCGGCGTCGTGGCCGCCGCTCCCGAGATCCGCACCGAATCGCTGTCGACGATCGCGGTGGTAACGGGCGGGTACCTCGTGGTGTCGCTGGCGCCGTCTGCTCTGATCGGATCGCGCCGCCGGCTCGCGCTCGTGGTGATCGGCGCAACGCTCCTGGTCGACGGCGCTTACCTCGCGTGGGTCACGTACTCGACCGGCGGCATCCTCAGCCCGCTCCGATTCCTCGCGCTCGCGCACATTGCAGCAGTCACGCTCGCAGGGTCGTATCGCACCGGCTTCAAGGTCGCGGCGTGGCATTCGCTGCTGCTGTTCGTGACGTCGTACGCGCAGAGCTCGGGCAGAATCGAGATTCGCGAGACCGCCGTGGCGGCGCTTCCGGGAGAGGAGCACTTCTGGTCGCTGGCGATGCTCGTGGTCGGAGCGAACCTTGCTGTCGCCGTCGCCACCGCGGCATTCTCCTCGATCAACGAGCGTGAGCTCCGCGCGCAGAAGATCGACCTGGACGAGCTGTCGTCGATGGTTCGGCGGATCGACGCGAGCGGCGACGCGTCCGTCATCTCCCGTGTCCTGCTCGAGGACCTCTCGCGGGTCTTCGGCTTCACCCGAGGCGCCGTGTTCGGATCCTCGAGTGGGGAGCTCACGCTTCTCGCGTTACGCGAAGCGAACGAGGCGACAGTCCCGGCACCGTCGGAGGACGAGGTCGTCACGCGGGCACTCGATGAGGGGAACGTGGTCCTCGTCGGCGCGCTCGACCCCGCCAAGGACCCGGTGCTCACGTCGCTCTTCCCGGACGCGCGGAACGTTGTCGTCGTCCCCATGTACCTCTCGGGCGAGTGGCCACTCGGCATCGTGGTCCTCGAGCACGCCGGCGGGAGCCGCATCAAGCGGTGGGTCGTCCGGCTCGTCGAACAGTACATCTCGCACGCCGCGCTCGCGCTTCGCAACACGTGGCTGTTCAACGAGCTGCAGGCCGAGCTCGTCGTGAACGAGACGTTACGGGGCAAGCTCGTCGCGTACAACGAAACCCTCGAGGCCGAGGTGCAGGAACGCACGCGGGAGCTGAACGAGAGCCTCTCGGATCTCCGAGTCGCCCACGACGAGAAACAAAGGCTCCTCGCGCGGCTGGTGAACGCACAGGAGGAGGAGCGACTCCGGGTCGCGCACGACATCCACGACGCGCCGCTGCAGAACATGGCCGCCACCTCGATGCGACTGCAGCTGCTGCGGAACCGAACGCAGGACGCCGAGTACGCGGCGGCGCTCGACAAGCTCACCGACAACGTTCGCGCGACCATGAAGAGCCTGCGCGGGATGATCTTCGAGCTCAGGCCGACGATCCTCGACGAGGAGGGCGTCGGCGGAGCGATCGTGGAATACCTCGAGACGGCTGGCGACGGACCGGAGTTCGACGTGGACAACCGGCTCGATCGCGAGCCGCCGCAGGAGCTTCGCGTGATCTTGTACCGGATCACGCAGGAGGCTCTGGCGAACGTCCGCAAACACGCGCAGGCGAGCAAGGTGAGCGTCGTGCTCCAGGAGCAGGACGGTGGCTACCTCGTCAGCGTCGAGGACGACGGCGTTGGGTTCGCCCCGCCGGAGGTCCTGCTCTCCGCGCCGGGGCACCTCGGCCTGTCGGCGATGAGAGAGCGCGCGGAGATGGTCGGAGGACGCTGCACCGTTCGAAGCGCCCCCGGAAGCGGAACGTGCGTCGAGTTCTGGCTGCCGGCGGCGGAAGTGCCGGCGGCGCAGGTGCCGGCTCCGTCGGAACGGCTCGATGAGATCGATTCGTTCGACGTTCTCGAGCCATCGCAGGCGGAGGCGCTCGAACCATCGAGCATCGACGCTCGCCAGCCCGAGAACGTCTGAGCCGACGGCCCTCGAGTTCGGCGCAGCCTTGTGGCGCTGCGCGGGCGTCGGCTAGTCGAACGAAACCTCCACCAAGCGATGGAGGAACGCCTTCAGCCTGTTCGCTTCGGCGAGGACGGCCCGCTGCGTGGCCGCGGTCTGCCGGTTGAACGAACGCACGTCGATAACGACGCGCGAAGGGGTTCGATCGATCCCCCACGTTGCGATCGCCGTGCCGTCGCGGAGCACGGTGGGGCGGACGAAGCCGCCGCCGGCGTTCACGTCGCGTCGATGCTCGCGCCGGACAGCGAACCCCCGGTCCCGCCATCCCAAGAGATACTCGTCCAGATCAGGTAGCAGCCGGACGACGCCGGCGGGCGCCTCGGCGAGGCGCCCTCGCGGGCTCGTCATCACCCCGAACGGCGTTCGGACGTGTGTCGTATGCGGCGCGATCGCTGCCCACGCCTTGCGCGCGTCGCGCAGGCGGAGGCCGGACCATGCCGTGAAGTCGTCGGCCGTGGCAGGCGCGTGCGAGCGCACGTAGCGGAGCGCGAGCTCTCGAAGGGCGTCATCGTGACCGGTAAACCGCTTCGGTGCGCCGATCCAGTCGCGCGCGAGCATGAACGTGCGCTCACCGTCGCGATCGGGCCCGAAGCACACGCCTCGTTGCGCCGCGGCCAGCCACACGAGATGCGCGATCGCCTGGCCGTCCGTTCGGATGCGGCGGTGGCGGAGCCGGGCGCCGATCTC